>DATFRE010000686.1:0-6031 GCA_035263545.1 Dongiaceae bacterium | reverse complement strand
GCCTGACCGGCTTCATCATCGAGAGGCTCGCCCTCCAGCTTCGGCAGCTGCCGGACGATGCGACGGTCACGACACTGCCGCTCTTCGCCCGCCAGCATTGGTTCGATCGGGCCGACGCTCTGCCCTATCGCCGCGCCCGGCCGGAGGAAGTGCCGCACGGCAGGCCCTTGACCGTGCGGGTCTGGATGCCGACGGAATCGCTCGAGGACGCCCAGATGCGGCCGGTGGTCGACCGCTACATCGCCGCCGTCGACCGCGCCGGCGTGGTCGCGACGGGCCATGCCGCCCTCCAACTCGCCCCCGACATCTATATCAGCCACTACCCCGCGGAGGACGTCGAGCGATCCTCGGCCGAGTTCGCGCAAAAGCTCCGGGCGACGGAGGAGAACGATAAGGACGGTCGGTTCCAGCCCTCTTATGAGGAGGAGGTGGCGAGCTGGCGCGAGGCGGATGCCCGGGTCAAGTTCCGCCGCTTCAATGCCGCGCAGCTGCGGGCCTTCTGGGAGAGCTATCGCCGGGACGACACTTATAACCTCACGAACCGCAACTGCGCGGTTGCGGTCGCACTCGCCCTCGATGCGGCGCTCGAAGGCACGCTCAGCGGCCGCGGCGTGTGGCTGCGCTTTCTGCGGCTGCTCGCCAATCCCGATCTGTGGCTCGCGGCGGTGCTTCGTGCCCGGGCGGAAGCGATGACCTGGACTCCCGGGCTGGTGCTGGACTATGCGCGCGCCATTCGCCGCGTCGTCGAGCCGCGACAGATGAGCTGGCGGGAGCGCTTCTTGCGCACCCTGCGCCATCTTCGCCTCTTCCGCCGCACCGGCCGGACCGGTGGCATCACCCCGGATGCCATCCCCGGCGCCGCCCGCGGCGCAAGCCAAGCGACAGCCTCGTGAGCGAGCAGGCCGTTGCGGGCGCCTCGGCCCGGCGCCGGACCTTGTCCGGCGTCGCGGTGGTCGCGGCCGCGATGATCATCGGGCTGACCTACAGCCTGTCCGCCACGCTGATCGCCCTCGACCTCGACGAGCGCGGCCTCGGCGATACGGCCATCGGGCTGAATGCAGCCATGCAGGCGGTGGGCGTGCTCGTGACGGCGCCGTTCCTGCCAAGGCTGGTCGGCCGGTTCGGGGTCCATACCCTGATGCTGGGCGCGATTGTGGTGTCGGCACCGACGCTGGCCGCCTTTCCTTTCATGCCGTCGACGGCCTACTGGCTCCCCTTACGCCTTCTCCTGGGCGGTGCATCCGAGGTCCTGTTCGTCCTCGCCCAGACCTGGGTGAGCGGGCTCAGCTCGGAGAGCAATCGCGGCCGCAACATGGCGGGCTATACGGCCTTCCTCTCCCTCGGCCTAGCCCTCGGGCCGACGATCCTGGCCGTGATCGGCACGCTGGATGCCACACCCTATCTGGTCGGTGCGGGGCTGATCCTGGTCGCGGCGCTCTTCCTGCTGATTCCGGGCCTGCTCGTGCCGCCCTTCGAGCGCCCGCCCAGCAGCGGCGTCTGGCGCGTGTTCCGCCTCGCCCCCATCGCCATTCTGACCACCTTGCTGAATTCGTCGCTGGAGACGGCGGGACTTTCCTTCCTTCCGATCTACGCCATCAACGCGGGCTGGGGGAGGAGCAGGCGACCCTGCTCGTCTCGACGCTCATGTTCGGCGCCATCCTGATGCAGCTTCCAATCGGGTGGCTCAGCGACAAGGTCGACCGCCGGCGCCTTGCCATCGCGCTGGGATTCCTTTCCGGCCTGGTGGCGCTCGCCTGGCCGACCATCCTCCATCTCCCCTGGATCGCCTATCCGCTGATGTTCGTCTGGGGCGGCCTCTTCGTCGGCATCTATACGATCATGCTGACCGTCGTCGGCAGCCGCTTCAAGGGCGGCGAGCTGGTTGGAATCTATGCCGTCATGGGCCTGACCTGGGGCGTCGGCGCCCTCATCGGCCCCGCTCTGGCGGGTATCGCCATGAGCGCCTATACCCACGGCCTGCCGCTCTTCGCGGCCGCCGCCTGCATTCTTTTCGCCCTGTTCATGACGCTGACCCGCGCCCGGACCTGACGCCGCCCCTATGCCAAGCCTCCGTTCTCCATGCTACAAGGGGGCTTCACCGGCTGATTCCAGATAATCGAGGGAGGCAATCATGGCTGGATCCGTGAACAAGGTCATTCTCGTCGGCAATCTCGGCCGCGATCCCGAAGTCCGCAGCACCCAGGACGGTCTGAAGATCGTCAATCTCTCCCTCGCCACCTCGGAGAGCTGGCGCGACAAGAACAGCGGCGAGCGCCGCGAGAAGACCGAATGGCACCGCGTCGTGATCTTCAACGAGCGGCTGGCGGAGGTGGCGGAGAAGTTCCTGAAGAAGGGCAGCAAGATCTATGTCGAGGGCGCGCTGCAGACCCGCAAATGGACCGACCAGTCGGGGCAGGAGCGCTATTCGACGGAGGTCGTGCTCCAGCGCTTCCGCGGCGAACTCACCATGCTCGACGGCAAGGGCGGCGGGGGCGGCGTCGCCGATCCTGGCGATAGCTTCCCCGAGCCGGCCGGCGCGGGCCGCGGCGGCGGGGGCGGGGATCTCGACGACGATATTCCGTTCTGAGCCGGGCTTGTTTTCCCTCTCCCGCTTCAAAGCGCGGGAGAGGGCTCTAGGGGCACTACTTCTTCAGCGGCTTCAGCAGTTTCTGCTGGGCGATGAGATTGGCGTCGCGCCAGCGCTCGAGCTCGTCGATCGGGACCTTGCCGGCGATCTGCTCGACGGCGGCGATGACGCTGGCCTTGCCCGCTTCGCTGCCGCGCCAGCCGAAATGCGCGAGGTAGTGCTGGAGGCCGCCCTTGCCGCCGCCGAGATGGGCGCACATCGCGGGGCCCATGAAGGCCCAGCGCAGCCCGATGCCCTGGGTCATGGCGGTGTCGATATCCGCGAAGTCGCAGATTCCGGCCTCGACCAGGCGGTTGGCTTCCTCCCGGATCGCGTATTGCAGCCGGTTGGCGATGAAGGACTGGATCTCCTTCTTGAGGCGCAAGGGACGCTTGCCGATGGCGGCGTAGAAGGCGACGGCCCAGTCGAGCACCTCCGCGGGCGTCGCCTCCGCGCCAACCACCTCCACCAGCGGTATCAGATGCGCCGGGGCGAAGGGATGGCCGACGATGACCCGCTCGGGATGGCGGCAGCGCGCGCCGAGCGCCGAGGGCAGGAATGTGGAGGTGGAACTCGCGATCACAATCTCCGGCGGGAGATGGCGATCGATCTCCTCCAGGAGAACGGTCTTCAGCGCCAGACGGTCGGGCGCGCTTTCCTGGACGAACTCGGCACCCTTCACCGCCTCGGCGACGGTAGAGACGAAGCTCACCCTCTCGCGGTCGGCGCTGGGGGCAAGTCCGAGGGCCTGGAGAGACGGCCAGGCGCCGTCGATGATCCGGTGCAGCAGCGCCTCGGCGCCGGGGCCCGGATCGGTGACTGCGACGCTCAAGCCGCGGGAGAGGAAATAGGCGGCCCAGCCGGCGCCGATCGTTCCGGCGCCGATACAGGCGACATGGCGGATCTTTTCTGGATCGGGCCTCATGACGGCTCCTGTGAGGTGGAGAAGAGGGCGGGAACCGGGACCGATTCAGGGGCCCGATGACAGCGGTATTGAACTTGATCGGAGGGCCGAAATCTATCCCGCGGCCGCCCCTAGCGAGATGCCCGGTAGTGTTGTTCGCAGGTGCAACACCTGCTAGTATTCAGGGTCTTCCGACCGATTCGCGCGGTCCCCTGTAACCCTCTGAATCCGCTGGCCAATTAGCTTGACTGATACCCCGGGCGCGCCGCCCTCCGACATCACGCCCATCACCATCGAAGAGGAGATGAAGCGTTCCTACCTCGATTACGCCATGAGCGTGATCGTGGCCCGGGCGCTGCCCGATGTGCGCGACGGCCTGAAGCCCGTGCACCGGCGCATCCTCTATTCCATGCGCGAGGCCGGAAACGAGTGGAACCGGGCCTACCGCAAATCGGCGCGCACGGTTGGCGATGTCATGGGCAAGTACCATCCCCATGGCGACACGGCGATCTACGACGCCATGGTGCGCATGGCGCAGGATTTCTCCATGCGCCTGCCGCTGATCGACGGCCAGGGCAATTTCGGCTCCATGGATGGCGATCCGCCGGCGGCCATGCGCTACACCGAGGCCCGGCTCGCGCGCGCCTCGACCGCACTGCTGGACGATATCGACAAGGAGACCGTCGACTTCCAGCCGAACTATGACGACACCGCCCAGGAGCCGACGGTGCTCCCGGCGCGCTTCCCCAATTTCCTCGTCAACGGGGCGGGCGGCATCGCCGTGGGCATGGCGACCAATGTGCCGACCCACAATCTGGGCGAGGTAGTGGATGCCTGCATCGCCTATATCGACGATCCCGATGTCACCATCGACGAGCTGATGCGCCTCGTGCCCGGGCCGGATTTCCCGACCGGCGGCCTCATCCTAGGGCGCGCGGGCATCCGCGAGGCCTACCACACCGGGCGCGGCAGCATCGCCATGCGCGGGCGCGTCGCCGTCGAGCAGATCCGCAAGGACCGCGAGGCGATCGTCATCACCGAGATCCCCTATCAGGTCAACAAGGCCCGCATGATCGAGCGCATGGCCGAGACCGTGAAGGAGAAGATCATCGAGGGGATCTCGGATCTGCGCGACGAATCCGACCGCGACGGGGTCAGGGTGGTGGTGGAGCTGAAGCGCGATGCCATGGCCGAGGTGGTGCTGAACCAGCTCTACCGCTTCACCCCGCTGCAGACGAGCTTCGGCGTCAACATGCTGGCCCTCAACGGCGGCAAGCCGATGCTGATGAACCTGAAGGAGGTGATCGCCGCCTTCGTCGCCTTCCGCGAGCAGGTCATCGTCCGGCGCGCCACCTTCGATCTGGGCAAGACCCGCGAGCGCGCCCATGTGCTGGTCGGGCTCGCCATCGCGGTCGCCAATATCGACGAGGTCATCGCCCTCATCCGCCGCGCGCCCAGCCCCGATGCCGCCCGCGAAGGGCTGATGGCGCGGGCCTGGCCGGCGCGCGAGGTCGAGGCGCTGATCAAGCTGATCGATGAGCCGGGGCACCAGATCGCCGAGGACGGCACCTATCGCCTGACCGAGATCCAGGCCCGCGCGATCCTCGATCTGCGCCTGCAGCGCCTGACGGGGCTCGAGCGCGACAAGATCGCCGAGGAGCTGCGCGAGCTCGCCAAGGGCATCATCGACCTGCTCGAGGTGCTGGAATCCCGCGAGCGGCGCCAGAACATCATGCGCGCCGAGCTCATGGAGATGAAGGCCCAGTTCGCCACGCCGCGCAAGACCACCCTCGAGGAGGTCGAGTTCGAGCATGACGACGAGAGCCTGATCCAGCAGGAGGACATGGTCGTCACCGTTACCCATGGCGGCTATATCAAGCGAGTGCCGCTGGTCGCCTATCGCGCCCAGCGCCGCGGCGGCAAGGGCCGCGCCGGCATGGCCACGCGCGAGGAGGATTTCGTCAACCAGGTCTTCGTCGCCGATACCCACCGCCCCGTGCTGTTCTTCTCCACCCGCGGCATGGTCTACAAGATCAAGGTCTATCGCCTGCCCCAGGGCACGCCCCAGGCGCGCGGCAAGGCGCTGGTCAATCTCCTGCCGCTGCAGGAGGGGGAGAAGATCTCGACCGTCCTGCCGCTGCCGGCGGACGAGGCGAGCTGGGCCTCCACCGACGTGATGTTCGCGACCGCGAGCGGCGATGTCCGGCGCAACAGCCTCTCCGATTTCATCAATGTGCCGAGCAACGGCAAGATCGCCATGAAGCTCGCCGAGGGTGACCGGCTGATCGGCGTCTCCGCCTGCACCGAGGCCAATGACGTGCTGCTGGCGCTGCGCGGCGGACGCTGCATCCGCTTCCCGGTCAGCGATGTGCGCGTCTTCAGCAGCCGTACCTCCACGGGCGTGCGGGGCGTCAGGCTGGCCGAGGGGGATGAGGTGATCTCCCTCAGCATCCTGCACCACATGGATACCGACACCGCCGAGCGCGACGGCTATCTGCGCT
>DATFRE010000685.1:0-2334 GCA_035263545.1 Dongiaceae bacterium | reverse complement strand
GTGATCGAGAAGCCTTTCGGCCACGATCTGGCCTCGGCCAAGGCGCTGAACGCCCAGGTGCTGAAGGTGCTGAAGGAGAATCAGATCTACCGGATGGATCACTTCCTGGGCAAGGAGACGGTCCAGAACATCATGGTGCTGCGCTTTGCCAACGGCCTGTTCGAGCCGCTGTGGAACCGCGACCATATCGATCACGTCCAGATCACGGCGGCGGAGACCGTGGGCGTCGAGCGCCGCGGCAAGTTCTACGAGAAGACGGGCGCGCTGCGCGACATGGTTCCGAACCATGTCTTCCAGCTCCTGTCCATGACCGCGATGGAATGCCCGATCTCCTTCGACGCCGATGCGGTACGGGCGAAGAAGGCCGAGGTGATCCAGGCCATCCGTCCGATGACGCCGGACGAGGTGCTGCGCGACGCCGTCCGCGGCCAGTACGATGCCGGCACCGTGCTGGGCAAGCCGGTCAACGCTTATCGGCGCGAGCCGGACGTGGCGCCGGATTCGAGTATCGAGACCTATGTTGCCTTGAAGCTTCGGATCGACAACTGGCGCTGGGCCGGCGTTCCCTTCTATCTCCGGACCGGGAAGTACATGTCCAGCCGGACCACCCGTATCGCCATCCGCTTCCGTCAGGCGCCCTTCGCGCTCTTCCGCGACACGCCGGTGGAGCGGCTGACGCCGAACTGGATGATCCTTCGGATCCAGCCGGAGGAGGGGATCTCGCTGCGCTTCGCCGCCAAGCATCCCGGCCCCTCCGTCCAGATCGCGACCGGGAGCATGGATTTCGCCTATAAGGACTTCTTCAAGGTCGGCCCCAGCACCGGCTACGAGACGCTGCTTTACGACTGCATGAGCGGCGATGCGACGCTGTTCCAGCGGGCCGACAATGTTGAGGCCGGCTGGCAGGTCGTGCAGCCGATCATCGACACCTGGTCCAATACGCCGGCCAAGGACTTCCCGAACTACAAAGCCGGCACGGCCGGCCCGGCGGCGGCGGACGAACTGCTGCAGCGCGACGGCAACCGCTGGCGGCAGCTCTACGGCTGAACCCGGCGAGGCGGACCATGGCAAAGCCCCCCAAGATCTCCCTCGTGCTGGCCGATGTCGACGGCACGCTGGTCACCGAGCAGAAGATCCTGACGGAACGCGCCCAGGCAGCCGTCCAGCGCCTGCACGATGCGGGCATCCGCTTCGCCATCACCAGCGGCCGGCCACCGAAGGGGATGAGCATGCTCTTCGATCCGCTCCGGCTCGAGACCCCCATTGCCGGCTTCAACGGCGGGCTTTTCGTGAAGCGGGACCTCTCGATCGTCGAGCAGAAGACCCTGCCGCCGGATGTGGCGACCCAGGCGGTCGATCTCATTCGCCAGCATGGGATGGATCCCTGGGTCTATAGCGGCAATGACTGGCTGATCACCAAGGCCGGGGCACCCCATGTGGCGCGCGAGGCCTGGACGGTGAAATTCGATGCCAAGGTGGTCTCGGATTTCGGCGATGCCCTGAAGCAGGCGGCCAAGGTCGTGGGCGTCAGCGACGACCATGACCGGGTCCAGCGCTGCGAGGCCGACGCCCAGAAAGCCTTCGGTGATCGGGCGACGGCGGCGCGTTCCCAGCCCTATTATCTCGACATCACCCATCACGACGCCAATAAGGGCGCCGTCGTGGACTATCTCTCGCGCGTGCTGAACATTCCGCCGGCGGAGATCGCGACCATCGGCGACCAGCCCAACGACGTGCTGATGTTCAAGCGCTCGGGCTTCAGCATCGCCATGGGCAATGCTTCGGACCAGGTGAAGGCGCAGGCAAGTGCCATCACCGCCTCCTACAATGACGAAGGCTTCGCCAAGGCGATGGAGCGCTGCATCCTCGGCATGGAGGCCTAGGCGCCATGGCAGACAAGATGGTGGGACGCGTCGAGGTTCTCCCCGATCCCCAGGCCTTGGCGCGCCATGTCGCCGAATGGATGACAGCGGCGGCGTTGGCCGCGAACGGTCCCTTCCGCGTATCGCTGTCCGGCGGATCGACGCCAAAATCCTTGTACGGGCTCCTCGCATCGGATGAATTTAGGGGCCAGTTTCCCTGGTCGCGCATCTCCTGGTATTGGGGGGACGAGCGCTTCGTTCCCTATAATCATCCCGACAGTAACTATCGGATGACGCGCGAGGCGATGCTCTCGAAGGCGCCGGTGCCGCTGGAGAACATCCATCCGGTGCCGCCGCCCTCGGCCGGCACGGCGGAGCAGGCGGCGCAGATCTATGAGCGCGAGCTGCAGCAGGCCTATGGCGCCACCACGCTCGATCCCGGAAAACCCCTCTTCGACATCACCCTGCTGGG
>DATFRE010000684.1:0-9837 GCA_035263545.1 Dongiaceae bacterium | reverse complement strand
GATCAATTGCAGGAAGCCTATACCAGCGTCTCCTTCCCGCCCGGCGGGCTCGACGATCCCATTGCCGCTGCGGCGAATGATCCTGGCCCGATGGGCCGCGCGCTGCTCTACCAGGCGACCGGCACGAAGGCGGACCTCCAGGCACGGGCCAGGCTGCTGCAGGCCGCCCTTGCGGGCGCGCAGCACCGGGGCGGCTATCTGCTCGCCGAGCAGGTGAACATGACCTATCTCCTGCCGATCGCGCCGAGCGCCGATCTCGCCTGGTTTGCCGGCGATGCCGGCCGCGCGCTCTATGTGGCGGGTCATTACGAGCAGGCGAATGCCTGGCTGGAGTTGATCCAGGGCGGGGCCCGCGACGCCGCCGCGGCCTCGGGTCTCGCGGTCTATGCCCAGATCGCCGGTGTCGGCCCCGCGGCGAGCCGGGATCCGGCCTGGCGCTTTCCTGTGGTCGCCGGCAAAGAAGGCGCGGAGCGTCTGATGGCGGTCTTCGAGGGTCTGGGTCAGCCCGTGGGGGCCGGAGCGATGCTCGGCCAGGCGCAGGCCTCTGCCGGCGCCGTCCCCGCCGCCGACCCGGCGCTGCTGTTCAGCCTCAGCGACGCGGCGGCGGCGCATCGCATCGGCGAGACGGTGCTGCTTTCCCTCTACGCGCTGGGGCCCGAGGGGCCGGGGGGCTGCAACCCGCTGGCGCTCGCCCGGGTCGTCGCGGGGCTGCGCCAGATCGGCTTCGACAGCGAGGCCCGCGCCATCGCCATCGAGGCGGCGGTCGCCGCCGGCGTGTGAGCGCGCCTCGTCCTTCCGGAAAGCGCGCGGCGGCGGCGAAGACGGCCGCACCCTCCGATCCGCTCCTCGAGACCTTTCTCGAGATGCTGCTGGCCGAGCGCAATGCGGCGCGCAACACCCGCGAGGCCTATAGGCGCGATCTGATGGAGTTCACCCGCTTCGCCCGCCGCAAGGGCGCCGGGCTCGCCACCGCCGATGTTGCGCTGATCCGCGGTTATCTCGCCTCCCTCACCGGCGCGGGTATGGCGCCGCGCACCCAGGCGCGCCGCCTCTCGGCCCTGCGGCAGTTCTATAAATATCTCGCCGCCGAGGGCCGGCGCAGCGACGACCCGACGGCGACCCTCGATTCGCCGCGCCTCGGCCGGCCGCTGCCCAAAACCCTGGAGGAAGACGAGATCGAGGCCCTTCTTGCCGCCGCGGGCAAACTGCCGGCCGGAGCCGAGCGGGCCCGGCTGGTCCTGCTGCTGGAGCTGCTCTATGGCGCGGGCTTGCGCGTCTCCGAGCTCGTCTCCTTGCCGCTCGCTTCCATGCTGCGCCAGGCCAAGGTGCTGGTGCTGCGCGGCAAGGGCGGCAAGGAGCGCATGGTGCCCCTGGGCGAGCCGGTGCGCGCAGCACTTGCGGCCTATCTCGAGCATCGCCCGTTCTTCCTGGTGAAGGACCGGCCCTCGCCTTGGCTCTTCCCCTCCCGCGGCGCCAAGGGCCATCTGACGCGCCAGCGCCTGGCCCAGCTATTGAAGGATCTGGCCCCAGCTGCTGGCATCGATCCGGCGCGCCTCAGCCCCCATGTCCTGCGCCACGCCTTCGCCACCCATCTGCTCGACCACGGCGCCGATCTGCGCAGCGTGCAGAAGATGCTGGGCCATGCCGATATCGCCACGACCCAGATCTATACCCATGTCTCCGGCGAGCGCCTCTCGCGCCTGGTCGAGACGAGCCACCCCCTCGCCAGCCGCCCCCGCCGCAAGCCCGCGGGGTCGTAGCCGACTCTGCCCTCTCCCGCGCTTTGGAGCGGGAGAGGGAGGGGACCCATCGCGAAGCGATGGGGAGGGTGAGGGTCTGGCGAGAACGGTGTTTGGACGACCCTCACCCCACGCCGTCGCTACGCGCCGGCGTCCCCTCTCCCGCTTCAAAGCGCGGGAGAGGGTAAGACAGGAGGTGCTGACGCGCTGCTAGCCGCTCGCCGCCGCGGGTCTCCGCGGGCGCAGTGTGCCGCCGATGGCCGCGCCCAGCTGGCGGATGCTGATGCTGTTTAGCGGGAACTCCAGCAGGACATGGAGGAAGCTCAGCAGGAGCAAGACCGTAAAGCCATAGGCGTAGTTGTAGAAGTAGAGGCCGGTGGCGGCGAGGCTGAGCCCTGCGATCGCCACGAGACGCGGCCGCGGCACATCGGCCCAGCGGATGACATCCGCTTTGATGAACCAGTTCAGGTAGTGATAGGTGTAGACGAAGGAGAGGAGGCCGGTGAAGCGCGTATCGAAGGTGAGATTCGGAATGCGCAGCAGCGAGCCGAGGGCGAGCGGGATGTCGCCGAAATATTCCCCACCAAGCCGGGCGAGCGAGGGAATGACCGTCGCCCGCGAAGGCGGGACGAGAAGGATGGCGGCGATCGCCGCGAGATAGAAGCCGACCAGCGCGAATTGCGCAGCACTCCGCGAGCGGAAGGCGCCGACGGTCATGAAGACCAGGGTGAAGACCGAGACATGGATCACGGTCGGCACCAGCACCCAGGCCAGCCCGAAGGGGATATCGGTGAGGCCGAGAAGCGCGAAGGATCCCGCGGCGACGGCGAGGAAAGCGAGAGCCCGCGGGCCGGTGCCCATCCCGGCCAGGATCGCGCAGGCGATGAAGGTGAAACAGAGGAGGATGCCGAGCCAGAAGTCGCTCGCCATGAACATCGCGCCGAGGGCGAAGAGGCAGAGCAGCAGCGCCAGCCAGCGCTGGGGCAGGAAGTACTTCCGGTCGTGCAGCCAGGAGATCTCGGTCAGGTAGTGGGCCGGCCCCAGGACGGCATAGGACAGCAGCAGCAGCTCGAAGGGCAGGAGATAGGAGAGCGCCACCGCGCCCAGGAGCAATCCCAGATGCAGGATATCGGTGGTGCGGACCCGGGCGGACGAACTCTGTGGAAGGCTCGAGGCGCGTGAGGCGGGGCGGGGCGCCGCATGGACCGTGGGCGCCTTTGGCCGCGGGGAAGCTGAGCGCGACGGCTTGCGGCGTTTGCCTGCCATCGGCCGAGTATGCGTTCAGTTTGTTAAAGCCGCCAGCCGCCGAGTCGCTCATCCTTGCGCCGGCTGGGCTTCCCTAGCTTCACATTGACAGGCGCGGCGCCCTGAGCCATCTAACCCCTCCGAGCCCTCCTGGAACGGATTTTGCCCCATGAGCTTCAAGATCGTCGAGCAAGCCCCGGCCCGCCTCAACCGAAGCGAGCTGGCGGTTCCGGGCAGCCAGCCGCAGCTCTTTGAAAAGGCGGCGAAATCCGCCGCCGATGTCGTCTTCCTCGACCTCGAGGACGCGGTCGCGCCGGACGACAAGCCCCAGGCGCGAAAGAACGTCGTCCAGGCCCTGCGCGACATCGACTGGGGAACCAAGACGCTTTCGGTCAGAATTAACGGCCTCGACACGCATTTCATGTATCGCGATGTGGTGGATGTGATGGAGCAGGGGGGCGAGCGACTCGACCTCATCATGATCCCCAAGGTCGGAACTGCCGCCGATGTCTATGCCGTCGACATGCTGGTGACCCAGTGCGAGGCCGCGATGGGTCGCAAGAAGCGCATCGGCTTCGAGATGATCATCGAGACCGCGCTCGGCATGCAGAACGTGCATGAGATCGCCGCCGCGAGCCGGCGCAACGAATCGCTGCATTTCGGCGTCGCCGACTACGCCGCCTCCACCAAGGCGCGCACCACCAATATCGGCGGCGCCAATCCCGACTATGCCGTGCTGACCGACAAGGATGCCGCCGGCAAGCGGGAGAGCCATTGGGGCGATATGTGGCATTACGCCATCGCCCGCATGGTCGTGGCGGCCCGCGCCAACGGCCTCAGGCCCGTGGACGGACCCTTCGGCGATTTCTCCGATGCCGACGGCTATCGCGCCGCGGGCAACCGCGCCGGCGTGCTGGGCTGCGAGGGCAAATGGGCCATCCATCCCTCCCAGGTGGCGCTCGCCAACGAGCTCTTCAGCCCGAGTGCCAAGGAGGTTGACAAGGCCAAGCGCATCCTCGTCGCCATGGCCCGGGCCCAGAAGGAGGGCAAGGGCGCCGTCGCGCTGGACGGGCGCCTCATCGACCTCGCTTCGATCCGCCAGGCGGAGGTGCTGGTGAAGAAGGCGGAGCAGATCGGCGGGGCCGCCTAGGAGCTCCTGACCCTCGATGCCCACCTATCTCGAATTCGAGAAGCCCATCGCGGAGCTCGAAGGCAAGATCGAGGAGCTCCGCCACCTCGCCAATGCCGACGACATGAACATCGCCGATGAGGTGGCGAAGCTTCAGGGCAAGGCCGACAAGCTGCTGCGCCAGACCTATGGCAAGCTGACCGCCTGGCAGAGGACCCTCGTCGCCCGCCACCAGGACCGGCCGCATTTCGGCGATTATGTCGGCGCGCTGGTGGAGGAATGGACCCCGCTCGCCGGCGACCGCAATTTCGCCGATGACCGCGCGATCCAGGGCGGGCTCGGCCGTTTCCGCGGCCGCTCGGTGGTCGTCATGGGCCATGAGAAGGGCGCCGATACGGCGACCCGCGTCCAGCATAATTTCGGCATGGCCCGGCCGGAGGGCTATCGCAAGGCCCAGCGCTTTATGGATCTGGCGGACCGCTTCCGCCTGCCGGTCGTCGCCCTGGTGGATACGCCCGGCGCCTATCCCGGCATCGATGCCGAGGCCCGCGGCCAGGCCGAGGCCATCGCGCGCTCCATCGAGACCTGTCTCAGGATCCGCGTTCCGCTGATCGCCGTGGTCATCGGCGAGGGCGGCTCCGGCGGGGCGATCGCGCTCGCCACGGGTAACCGCGTGCTCATGCTGGAGCATGCCGTCTATTCGGTGATCTCGCCCGAGGGCTGCGCCTCGATCCTCTGGCGCGACGGCACGCTGGCCAAGGAGGCGGCCGAGGCCCTGAAGATGACCGCCGAGGACCTGCTGAAGCTCGGCGTCATCGACGAGATCGTGCCCGAGCCGCTGGGCGGGGCCCATCGCGACCGGCCGAAGATGATCGCGAGCCTGGGCGATGCCATCGAAACGGCCCTCACCGAGCTCAGCCGCCAGGACGGCGCTCGGCTCCGCGCCGAGCGGCGCGAGAAATACCTGAACATGGGCAAGAAGGGCCTGAACTAGCCGCGCTCTTGCCCGCGGGCCGGCGATACGTGCCGACTTCCCCTTGTATCCGTCATGGCCGGGCGAAGTCCCGGCCATCCACGTCGATCCGCAAGAACCATCGCAGCGGTCTGGGGCACGGTAAGACGTGGATGCCCGGGACGAGCCCACGAGTGTCCGGTTGATCGCGACAAGCCGCGTTCTCTCTGGCGTCATGGTCGGCGAAGGCCGACCATCCACGAGTTTGCCCGCCGCACACACGGCGTTTGAACAGGTTTTGTCGGCATTTCCGCACACGCAATCGCCCCAAGACGTGGATGCTCGGGACAAGCCCGAGCATGACGAGCGGGGGGTGGTGGGTGCAGTGATTCCGTCTCCCGCCTGGGGAGAGGAAGTCAGAAGGACAAGCGCTTCTTGGCGTCTCGCTGGCCTGTGACACTTCTCAACCGGACAGTCGTGGGACAAGCCCGGGGCATGACGACTACGGGGGCAGCGGGAACGCGCTGCTACTTGCGGATATTTCTCGGCTGGCCAACAAATATCGCCCGCGAGCCAGGACACCTGTCCCGGGCTCGCGGCGGAGAATCAGGGAGCAGGCCATGACCGAGAGCGTGCAGATCGAGGATCGCGGTGCCGTCCGCATCGTCGCGATCAACCGTCCGGAGGCGCGCAACGCCATCAACATCTGCGTGCTCATCGACCTGCGCAAGGCGATCCGCGAGGCGGCGAAGGCCGAGGCGCTACGCGCCCTGGTGGTGACCGGCCGGGGCGGGGCCTTCTCCGCCGGCGCCGATGTGAAGGAATGGGCCGACAAGAAGCGCGGCATCGATCCCCATCCCGACCATGACTGGGTCGAGGAAGCCTGCGGGCTGGTGCTGGACGTCTTCCGCTTTCCCAAGCCCACGATCGCCATGATCGATGGCGCCGCCGTCGGGGCCGGGCTCGACATGGCGCTCGCCTGCGACTTCCGTTACGCCTCGGCCCGGGCGAAGTTCATCTGCGCCTATACCCGCGTTGGCTTCCCGCCGGACTGCGGCGGGTCCTGGCTCCTGCCGCGCCTCATCGGCATCGAGGCGACCAAGCTCTTCGCCTATACAGGCGATCTCTGGGACGCGGCCAAGGCGAAGTCCGCCGGCATGGTGACCGAGATTCTCGAAGCCGAGGCGCTGGAGGCCGCGACCATGGCCTTCGCCGAGAAGCTCGCCGCCGGGCCCACCATCGCCAATGGCTATGCCAAGCTCCTGATCGATACGGCCCATCAGCGCGGACTCGCCGACCAGCTCGCCGAGGAGCGGCGTCTCGGCAGGCTCTGCCTCGCCACCGAGGATCACAAGGAAGGGCTCGCCGCGGCCAATGAGCGCCGGGCGCCGCGCTTCATCGGCCGCTGACGTCATGCCCAGCGAACTGCAGCCGCTCTCGGCCGCACGCCAGGCCAATCTGCGCCGGCTTCTCAACCCTAGGCATATCGCCTTCATTGGCGGCGAGAGCGCCGGCATGGCCATCCGGGTCTGCCGCGAGGCCGGCTATCGGAGTGAGATCTTCGCGCTTCATCCAAAGCGCCGCGAGATCGAGGGAATCGCCTGCCTGCCCAGCATCGCCGATCTGCCGCTGGCGCCCGATGCCTGTTTCCTGGGTATCCCTGCCGATGCGACCATCGAGGGAGATCCGGGCCATCGGCGCGGGGGTGCTGTCTGCTATGCCTCGGGCTTCGCGGAGATCGGCGGGGTGGGGCGCCAGCGCCACGACGCGCTGGTGGCGGCGAGCGGCGATCTCGCGCTGGTCGGGCCGAACTGCTTCGGACTGGTGAACTACGTCAACAACGGCAGCATGTGGCTGGCAGCATATCTGCCCGGTGCGGGGCCACGCGGTGCAGCGATCGTCGGGCAGAGCGGCAATGTCTGCATCCACTTCCCGATGAACCAGCGCGATGTGCCCTTCAGCTACATCATCAGCGCCGGCAACCAGGCGGTGCTGGGATTCGAGGACTACATCGAATACCTCGCGGGCGATCCCAATGTCACCGCCATCGGCCTCTTCCTCGAGGGGATCCGCGACGTGCCGGCCTTCTCCCGCGCCTGCCTCACGGCACTGGAACGCGGCATCCCGGTGATTGCCTGTCGCGCCGGCGTCTCGGATCTGGGTGCGCGGCTCGCCGCCAGCCATACCAGCTCGCTCGCCGGCAGCAACGAGCTCTACGATGCCTTGTTAGAGCGCCTCGGCATCCTCTCGGCCCCCACGGTCGCCCGCTTCCTCGAACTGCTGAAGCTCGCCTCCCGCGCGCCGCTCCCCGGCGGCCGGCGGCTTGCGGTCTTCTCCAGCTCCGGCGGCGATAACGGTATGGCGGCGGATTACGCGAGTGCCGCCGGCCTCGATCTTCCCCAGCCCAACGAGAGCCAGCGCAGTGCCATCAAGGCGATGCTACCGGACTATGCCCAGGTCTCGAACCCGCTCGACTTCACCGCCGGCTATTGGGGCGCGGAGGAGCGCCTCACGCCGATGTTCCGCACCATGCTGCAGGAGGGCGGCTACGACCTCGCCCTCATCGTCCTCGATCATCCGCGGATGGAGCTGGGGCCGGAGCCGCGCAAGCCACTCGAGGCCATGGTCCGCGCGCTGGGTGCCGCGGCCCGCGGGACCAAGGTCATTGTCGGGCTCGCCAGCGTCGATGCGCTCTCCATGCCCGAGAGCATGCGCCGCTATGCGCTCGATCACGGATTGATGCCGCTCCAGGGCCTCGACGATGCCTGCGCGGTGCTCGCCCGCTGGGCCGCCTATGCCGCCTTCCGGCGCAAGCTCGAGCATGAGGGCCCACCGGCCCCGCCCGCGGCGCTCGCAACTCTCGACCCGCAAAAGGGCCGGCTCCTCGACGAATGGGAGAGCAAGACGCGGCTTGCCGCTTTCGGCCTGCCTGTCCCGGCAGGTGTTGTCACCGACGCCGCCGAGATCGGCCAGGCCGCGGGCGGCTTCGATGGCCCGGTCGCGATCAAGGCGCTCTCCGCCGCGCTGCCCCACAAGACGGAAGCCGGCGCGGTCATGCTGGGGATCCTGGGGCCGAGCGCGGCGGGCGAGGCCGCTCGCCGCATCGGCGCCAATCTCGCGGCCCATAAGCCCGATCTCCGCATCGACCGCTTCCTCGTCGAGCCCATGGTGGAGGGTGCCGTGGGCGAGCTGCTGGTGGGGGTGAAGCGCGATCCGCAATTCGGCCTCGTGCTGGTGATCGCCGCCGGCGGCATTCTGGTCGAGCTGCTGCGCGACAGCGTAAGCCTGCTGCTACCGGTGACGGAAGGCGAGGTCGAGGCGGCGCTCCGGCGGCTGAAGAGCTTCGCCCTGTTCGATGGCTTCCGTGGGCGCCCGCGTGCCGATCTGCCGGCCGCGATCACAGCGATCCTCGCCATCGCCCGCTATGCCGAGGCCAATCGCGAGCTCCTGCTGGAGCTCGACGTCAATCCGCTGATGCTCCTTCCCGAAGGCCGCGGCGCGCTCGCCGTCGACGCCCTGATCGTGGAAGCGGCGGGCAGCTGATCCAGAGACAAATCAGAGGAAAACTATGTTCCAGACCGACCTGCTGAAGGGCAAGCGCATCCTCATCACCGGTGGCGGCACCGGCCTCGGCCTCTCCATGGGCCATAGATTCCTCGAGCTGGGCGCCGGCCTCGTGATCTGCGGCCGCCGCGCCGAGGTGCTGAAGGAGAGCGCGGCCAGACTCATGAGCGAGACGGGCGGCAAGGTCGAGACCCATGCCTGCGATGTGCGCGATGCCGAGGCGGTGGAGCGGATGGTCGAGGCGATCTGGGCCGAGGGGCCGCTCGATTGCCTGGTCAACAACGCCGCCGGCAATTTCATCGCCCGCAGCGAGGAGCTGAGCCCCCGGGCCATCGACGCCGTGCTCGGCATCGTGCTCCATGGCAGCGCCTATTGCACCACCGCCTGCGGCAGGCGCTGGCTGAAGGCGGGTCACAAAGCGAGCGTGCTCAGCATCATCACGACCTATGCCTGGACCGGCTCGGCCTATGTCCTGCCCTCGGCCATGGCCAAGGCTGGCGTGCTCGCCATGACCCGGAGCCTGGCGGTGGAATGGGGCGGCAAGGGCGTGCGCCTCAACGCGATCGCGCCCGGCCCCTTCCCGACACCCGGCGCCTGGGAGCGCCTCGTGCCGCGCCCCGAGCTGGCCAAGACCTTCGAGAGTAAGAATCCGATGAAGCGCGTCGGCCAGCATATCGAGCTCGCCAATCTCGCCGCCTTCCTGCTCAGCGATTTCGCCGGCTACATCAACGGCGAGGTCGTCACCATCGATGGCGGCGAATGGCTCCAGGGCGCGGGCCAGTTCAACTTCCTCGACCGCCTGACTGATTCCGACTGGGAATCGCTGAAGCCGAAGAAGAAGTAGTGCGGCACGCCGCGCGATCTCCGGCGCGAAGCGGCAGCTTGGCGGCGCGGAATCCTTCGAGGAGGAGAGCCTCCTGGTCCGGGGCCAGGATCCAGTCCTGGCTCAGCAGAAGCTCGGCCGAGACGGCAGGATAGTGGGCGAGCAGCTCGGCGCGCGCTCGCTCGGCCTCCTGCTTGCGGCCGAGCAAGGCGTAGCTCAGTGTCAGCTGGAGCCTTATGCCGAGGCCGCGCGCCGTCTGGGGAATGCGCGAGGCGACCGCGATGAGATCCTCGAAGCGGCGGGCGTAGAAATAGGCGTCCTTGACGCAGTTCAGATTCTCTGCGGTCATCCTGGGGTCGAGCCGGAGCACCTTGTCCGCGTGTTC
>DATFRE010000683.1:0-6414 GCA_035263545.1 Dongiaceae bacterium | reverse complement strand
GATCACATGGGCCATGGTAAAGGTCTTGCCCGAGCCGGTGACCCCGAGCAGGACCTGATCACGCTCCTCACGCTCGAGCCCGGCGATCAGATCGGCGATCGCCTGGGGCTGGTCGCCCGCCGGCTTGAAGTCGGAGACGATTCTGAAGGGCACGCCGTCCGGGGCCCGCGGCGGCCGGCGGATGAAGGGGAGCGGGCCGAGGAGCGCCGGTGTCTGGGAGTCGCTGAGCATCGCCAAGATATAGCCCGCGACCCTGAAAACGCCAATGCGGCGGCGCGCAGATTTATGCCCCGGAGGCCGACCTCCGGCGCGCCCGCTCAGCCCAGCGGGGGGAGGATGAAGGGATGCTCGCGCGGGGCGTCGGGATCCGGCCTCGGCGCCAGATGCATGTGGGGATGGGAGAGCGGCAGGAACATGACCGCCAGCGACAGCAGCACGGCGAGGCCGAGCACCACGAGCATGAGGGCGAGCACGCCCTGGCTCTTGCGGCGCCGGCGCCGCGTTGCGTTCGGGCTGCCGGCCAAACGAATGGAATGGAACGGGCTATCGGCCGTCATGGCGTCTCTTGTCTCGGCGTCGGGTTGTGGCTTGATCGGCGCATACAACCATTGCCGCATGGCGGAAGCGGTGCAGGATTGCGGCGATTCCAAGGAATCTCGGAGCAAGTCCCGTTGGAGCCTCCCAAAAAACGCGACCCTGACCCCCGTGCCCCGCTGGTCGGCCGCCGGCAGCAAGTGTTCGGTGGCCGCGGGACACCGGGTTTATCGATATGAGTGGCCTGCTTTTCCCGGAAATTCGAAGGCGAATATCCGGGCAGGACGCTAGCGTCGAGAATAGCGGTGCTTGACGCCGATCGGGAACCAGCCCGAATCGCCGGTCGGCTTCAGCTCGACCACGGGCCGGCGGTAGGCATCGGGGGTGTAGTTGCTGAACTCGCTGTTGAGCCGCAGGAGCTGGGCGAGGATGGAGCTCGCCATCCGCTGTTCCTTATCGGCATCGGCCCCGACGCCCGGAGCCAGCTCCACCGCCACATAGAGGGACGGTGCCTCGGCCAGGCCCTCGCGCGCCATGACCACGAACTTGCCCGTTGTCCAGAGGGCGACCTCGGGTTGCTCCAGGCCGATGGCGATGTTCTCGGGATAGACATTGGCGCCAAAATAGGAGACGGCGAAGTTAGTCCGGCCGAAGACATAGACGAAGGGCAGGCGGCGCAGACCGCGCCAGCCATGGGATGCCAGTCCGGCACGCGGGTCGAAGCCATGCTGGGCCAGGAAGCGCAGCATCTCCTCATAGGCGATGATCCCGCCGCTGTCGGCGATGTGGTAGCGCATGAGCGGCAGGCTATTATCGCCGGAGAAGAGCAGGGTTCCCTCCGCGCTTTCGAAATGGCGGTGGAAGGGATCGTATTGGGCCAGCGTCGGCAGCCGCGCCTCGCCGAAGAGTTCCCGCGCGATTTCCGGCCGGCCAGCGAGGAAGCGGCGGATATGGATGGAGAGCGGCGTCTCGTTCGCCAGCACGCCGGCATCGGCGGTGCCGTAGAGCGAGGCGAAGTCGTATCGCGGGTCGCGGGAGCCGAGGCGCTCGCCCATGAGGCCGCGCCATTCCTCGCTGAAGACCTCCCCTGCCATCACCAGCCGGGTGCGTAGCCTTGCCCAATCGATGCCGGCGGCCGGCCCGCCATCGACCACGTCCTTGAGGTAGGGCGGATAGCCCAGGAGCACGACCTGATCAAAGCCGGGGCCCAACTCGCCGAGGATGCGGTAGATCTCCGGCTTGTTCATGCCCGGCGCCAAAGTGACGAGCGGGTAGCCCTTGGCGGCGAGATGGCGGCAGCAGGCAAGCGTGAACAGCCCGCCGACCCAGCTTCCGAGCGCGAAGCAGACGATGGCGAGCGTGCGCCGCTCCTGCGCGGCGAAGCTGTCATGGAACACCTGCTCGAAGCGAAGGGCCGTGGCGAGCTCATCGGAGACGAATCGCGGCCAGAAGGTCGCCTGGCCGGTAGAGCCCGAGCTCAAGGCCATGGTGTCGCAGGCCTCGATCCGGCCCCCGGAAACGAGCTCGGCCAAGGGGAAGCGCTGGACGTAGTTGGCCTTGGTGGCCAGCGGCAGGCGCTTCAGATCCGCCGGCCCGTGGATTGTAGCGGGATCGATGCCCTGTTCCGCCAGGAAGCGAGGATAGGCCGGCACATGGGCGAGCATGTGACGAAAGAGGGCGAACATCGCCGGCGCGGGATCGCCGCCGGCCTCGGCCCGGCCCAGGAACTGGTCCAGCGGCGTCTCGACAAAATGCCGCCAGGCCTCGGCGGCGCGCTGCGGCTGGCGATGGTCGAGCAGGGGAGCCTCCACCGATGGCAGGGAGGAGAGAGCTTAAGCCGGCGGTGCCACTTGCACCAGCGTGGGGGTACCGGTTCGCGTGACTCGGCGCAGGGGTTGCGAGGCAGCGCCGCTCGTCTTAAGGTCGCGGCGCCCTCGTCCTCCCGGAGCCGATCATGTCCTTTCTTGCCGAGCGCCTGTCGCGCATCAAGCCCTCGCCAACCATTGCGGTCACTCAGAAGGCTCGAGAGCTGAAAGCCGCGGGGCGCGACATCATCGGCCTCGGTGCCGGCGAACCCGACTTCGACACGCCCGAGAACATCAAGGACGCGGCGATTGCCGCCATTCGCCGCGGCGACACGAAATACACCAATGTCGACGGCACCGACGCGCTGAAGGCCGCCATCTGCAGCAAATTCAAGCGCGAGAACGGGCTCAAATACGGGCCCGAGCAGGTCACCGTCTCCTCCGGCGGCAAGCAGGTCATCTTCAATGCGCTGCTCGCCACCGTCGAGCCGGGGGACGAGGTCATCGTGCCGGCCCCCTATTGGGTGAGCTATCCCGATATCGCGCTGCTCTGCGGCGGTACGCCGGTTTTCGTCACCTGCCCGCAGAACAATCGCTTCAAGCTCCGGCCCGAGGATCTGGAGCAGGCGATCACGCCCAAGACCAAATGGGTCATCCTCAACAGCCCGAGCAATCCGACGGGAGCGGCCTATACCGCAGCAGATCTGAAGGCCCTGGCGGAGGTGCTGCTGCGCCATCCCCAGATCTGGGTGCTGACCGACGACATGTATGAACACCTGCTCTATGACGGGCTGGAGTTCGCCACCATCGCCCAGGTCGAGCCCCGGCTCTATGACCGCACGCTCACCATGAACGGCGTCAGCAAGGCCTATTGCATGACAGGCTGGCGCATCGGCTACGCCGGCGGGCCGACCCCGCTCATCAAGGCCATGGCCAAGATCCAGTCCCAGAGCACGACCAATGCCTGTTCGATCAGCCAGGCAGCTTCCGTCGAGGCGCTGAACGGCCCTCAGGCGTTCATCGCGGCGCATAACAAGGTCTTCGCCGAGCGCCGCGATATGGTGGTCTCGATGCTGAACAAGGTGCCGGGGCTCGCCTGCAACAAGCCGGAAGGGGCCTTCTACGTCTATCCCTCCTGCGCCGGCGCAATCGGCAAGACCACGCCCCAGGGCAAGAAGATCGCCAGTGACGATGATTTCGTCACCTATCTGCTGGAGGCGGAGGGCGTGGCAGCAGTGCAGGGTTCGGCCTTTGGCCAGTCGCCCTTCTTCCGCATCTCCTACGCGACCTCGACCGAGGCCCTGAAGGAAGCCTGCATCCGCATCAAGCGCGCTTGCGAGGCGTTGAAGTAGGCGAGGGCTTCCTCCGCTCAAACCAGCGACGCCAGCCAGGCGATCGCGGCGAGGAACAAGGCGCCGCTGAGAGTCAGGACGATGACGGCCACGATCGCCCCGAGCGCAAGGGCGATCGCCAGCATGAGCCCGTCCTCCTCGGCGAGCGCCAGGCCCAGCAACACCAGCGGCGCCGAGAGCGGGATGTTCGTCAGCGGGATGGGCAAAGAGAGCAGCAGGCCGAGCAGGACCGCCAGAAGGCCGGCAAGACGCTCGCTCACCGGTCCCATGATCCCCGGCCAGCGTGGCTTGAGCACCCGTTCCAGACGCGCCAACCAGGGGGCCAGCGCGGCGGCCATCCGGGCGACGAGGGGCCGGGAAATGGTGCGGCCGAGGAGCGCCTTGGGCAGCCAGAGGCGGTGGCGCCCAAGTACCAGCTGAAGGGCGACGAAGACCAGAGGCAGGCCGAAGACGGCCGAAAGACCCGGCAGATAGACAGGCAGCACATTCGGCAATGCGAAGGCGGCAATGAGCAGCCCATGGCCGCGGTCGCCTATGGCCTCGATCAGCCCGCCGAGGCGAAGCTCGGGATCGCTCCCTGCCGATATCTCGGCCAGGATTTCGCGCAGCCGGCGGCCCCTGGCGGCATGCATTTCCGTCATCGCTGCCGCCTTCGAATGCCCATGGCGCCGCCAATATGGGGTGGAAGGGCAGCCTCGGGAAGAGGGCTGGAGCCAATCCTTTTCGCTTGCCATCCCCCCATCCGGGTTGAAATCATGGCATGACCGTCCGGAGGGCGGCACACCGCCCCCAAGACCTAAGTCATGGGAGGTTGCAATGGCGGAAAGATCACTGGCGGCGCCTCGCTGCGCCGCACTCGTCGGTCCCTATCTCACCGGCAAGACGACTCTGCTCGAGAGCCTGCTCTTCGCGTCCGGCGCCATCGGCCGCAAGGGCTCGGCGCGCGAGTCAAACACGGTTGGCGACAGCGCCGCCGAAGCGCGCGCCCGCAAGATGAGTGTCGAGATGACCGCCGCTTCGACCGAGTTCCTGGGCGAGCGCTGGACCTTTCTCGATTGCCCCGGCTCGGTCGAGCTGGCGCAGGAGGCGCAGAGCGCGCTGATGATCGCCGATGCCGCGATCGTCGTCTGCGAGGCGGAAACCGCCAAGGCGCTGATGCTGGCCCCGCTGTTCAAGTTCCTCGACGATCGCAAGATCCCGCACATGCTGTTCGTCAACAAGATCGATACGGCGAGCTATCGCGTGCGCGAGGTGCTGGCCGCGCTCCAGACGGTCTCTTCGCGACCGCTGGTGCTGCGCGAAGTGCCGCTGCGCAGCACCGAAAAGTCGGGGCAGGAGACGGTGACCGGCTATGTCGATCTCGTCAGCGAGCGGGCCTACAACTACAAGCCGGGCCAGGCCTCCGACCTGATCAAGATGCCGGAGGAGGCCGCCTCCCGCGAGCAGGAGGCGCGGCGCGGGCTGCTGGAATCCCTGGCCGATTTCGACGACAAGCTGCTGGAGCAGTTGCTCGAGGATGCGGTGCCCTCGAAGGACGAGATCTATCAGCAGCTGACCAAGGATCTGGCCGCCGATCTCATCGTTCCGGTCTTCTTCGGCTCCGCCGAGCACGACCACGGCGTGCGCCGTCTGCTGAAGGCGCTCCGCCATGAGGTGCCGGGGCCGGAGGCGACCGCGATCCGTCTTGGCCTCACCGCCGAGGCTGGGGACGCGGTGGCCCAGGTCTTCAAGACCTATCATCTCCCGCATACGGGCAAGCTTTCGCTTGCCCGGGTGCTGGCCGGCAAGATCACCGACGGCATGTCGCTGGGCGGCAGCCGCATCGGCGGCATCGCCCGCCTCAAGGGCCATGAGATGACCAAGCTCGCCAGTGCCAGCGTCGGCGAGGTGGTGGCGCTGGCCCGCATGGACGATGTGGCCACGGGCCGGCTGCTCTCGACCTCGGGCAGGGCGAAGCTGGCAGAGCCCTGGCCGGCACCGGCGACCCCGCTCTTCTCCCTGGCGCTCGTCGTGGAGAACCGCAATGACGAGGTTAAGCTGACGGCGGCCCTTGCCAAGCTCAGCGAAGAGGATCCCTCCCTCTCTGTGGTCCATGAAGGCGAGACGCATGAGCTCGTGCTCTGGGGCCAGGGCGAGATACATCTGCAGATCGCGGCCGACCGCCTGCGGCTCAAGTACAACCTTCCGGTCAATACCCACCGGCCGCAGGTCAAGTACAAGGAGACGATCCGCGGCAGCACTCATCAGCATGCCCGCTTCAAGCGCCAGAGCGGCGGCCATGGGCAGTTCGGCGATGTGCATGTGACCATCAAGCCGCAGGTGCGCGGCGCCGGCTTCAACTTCATCGACGAGATCGTGGGCGGTGCCATCCCGCGTCAGTTCATCCCCTCGGTCGAGGAAGGCGTGCGCGAATATCTCGTGCGCGGGCCGCTCGGCTTCCCGGTCGTCGATTTGTCGGTGACGCTGACCGACGGTCAGTACCATACCGTCGACAGCTCCGATCAGGCCTTCAAGACCGCCGGGCGCATGGCCATGAGCGAGGGCATGCCGAAATGCGAGCCGGTGCTGCTGGAGCCGATCCACCAGGTGACCATCGCCGTGCCCAACGACTTCACCGCGCGGGTCCACGGTCTGATCAGCGGCCGGCGCGGCCAGATCCTGGGATTCGACGCCAAGCCCGGCTGGAAGGGCTGGGACGAGGTCACCGCCTACATGCCGCAGTC
>DATFRE010000682.1:0-22200 GCA_035263545.1 Dongiaceae bacterium | reverse complement strand
AACGCCTATGAGCGCGTCAAGCCGCCGCTGGTCGAGTTCGAGGAGAGCCTGCTGAGCGGCCCCGGTGCCGCGATGTCGACCTGGAGCTTCCGGCTCATGGATCCGGTGTCCCAGCGCATGATGGCGCTGCGCGCCGACATGACACTCCAGGTCGCGCGCATCGCCGCCACGCGGCTCGCCCGCCAGGCGCGTCCCTTGCGCCTCTCCTATGCCGGCCAGGTCCTGCGGGTCAAAGGCTCCGACCTCAGGCCGGAGCGTCAGTTCGGCCAGGCAGGGGTCGAGCTCATCGGCGCCGCCTCGGGCCAGGCCGATCTGGAGGTGATCCTGCTGGCGGCCGAGGCCCTCACGACGCTCGGCGTCAGCCAGCTTTCCATCGATCTCAATCTTCCCGGCCTGGTACCGGCGGTGATAGGGGGCCTTGGCCTCGATGGGGCGGAGTCGGGTGGGCTGATCGCGGCCCTCGATCGGCGCGATGCCGCCGCCGTCACGCGCCTCGCCGGGGCGCATAGCAAGCTCTTCGCCGGGCTGCTGCGCGCGGCAGGGCCCGCGCGGGGTGCGCTCGCCGCTCTCGAGCGCCTGGAGTTGCCACCCGCGGCGGAGAAGGAACGAGAGCGCCTGGCCGAGGTCGTCGACCTGCTTCTGACGGCCGCGCCCGATCTTGTTCTGACGATCGATCCCGTCGAGCATCGAGGCTTGGAATATCACAGCGGCGTCGGCTTCACCCTGCTGGCGCGCCGGGTGCGGGGCGAGATCGGCCGGGGCGGGCGCTATCTCAGTGGCAAGGGAGAACCTTCGACGGGCTTCACCCTCTATCTCGACACGCTGCTCAGAGCCGTGCCCATGGCGGAGCCTCGCCGACGGCTCTTCCTGCCGCCGTCGACCTCCCGAGCTGCGGCCGCCGGTTGGCGCAAGAAAGGGTGGATCACCGTTGCCGGGCTCGAACCCATCGCCGAGGCGCGCGGCGAAGCCCGTCGCCTCGGCTGCAGTCACTATCTGAAGGCCGGCCGCGCGCTGGCGATCGAGGAGTAGCAGATGGCCAATGTCGCAGTCGTGGGCTCCCAATGGGGCGATGAGGGGAAAGGCAAGATCGTCGACTGGCTCTGCGAGCGCGCCGATGTGGTGGTGCGCTTCCAGGGTGGCCACAATGCTGGCCACACGCTCGTCATCGGCAATCAGACCTATAAGCTGAGCCTGCTGCCCTCGGGCGTGGTGCGGCCGGGAAAGCTCGCCATCATCGGCAATGGTGTGGTCGTCGATCCCTGGGCCCTGTTGGCGGAAATCGAGACCCTCGGCAAGCAAGGGGTGGCTGTCACCCCCGACAACCTGCTGCTGGCGGAGAATGCCGCCCTGATCCTGCCGCTGCACGGCGCGCTCGACCGGCTGCGCGAGGCCGCGCGTGGCTCCGATGCCATCGGCACCACGGGCCGGGGTATCGGTCCGGCCTATGAGGACAAGGTGGCGCGGCGTGCGATGCGCGTCTGCGATCTCTTCGAGCCCGAGGCCTTCGAGCGCAAGCTGGACGAGTTGCTGCGGCATCACAATGCCTTGCTGCGCGGCCTCGGCGCGGCGGAGATCGAGCGCGAGGGCCTCGCCCGGCAATTGAAGGATATCGCCCCGCGGCTCGCGCCCTATGCGGCGCGGGTCTGGGAGCGTTTGGACGAGGCGCGCAGGCGCGGCAACCGCATTCTCTATGAGGGCGCCCAGGCGGCGATGCTGGATGTCGACCACGGCACTTATCCCTTCGTCACCTCCTCCAATACCGTTGCGGGGCAGGCGGCGGCGGGCTCGGGCGTCGGCGTCAAGGCCATCGGCTATGTGCTCGGCATCACCAAGGCCTATACCACGCGGGTCGGCGCGGGTCCGTTTCCGACGGAGCTCACGGACGAGATCGGCCAGCGCCTGGGCGAGCGGGGCCGAGAGTTCGGCACGGTCACCGGCCGCAAGCGGCGCTGCGGCTGGTTCGACGCCGCCATGGTCCGCCAGGCGATCAAGTTCGGCGGAATCGATGGTATCGCGCTGACGAAGCTCGACGTGCTGGACGGCCTTCCGGAGCTCAAGATCTGCGTTGGCTACCGTGTCGAAGGTGAGGAGGTGCCTTATTTCCCCGCCGGCATGGCGGCCCAGGCGGCGGCGCGGCCGATCTACGAAACCATGGAGGGCTGGCCGGAGTCGACGCGCGGCGCCCGGAGCTGGATCAATCTCCCGGCGACCACGATTAAATACATCCGGCGAATCGAGGAGCTGATCGAGGCGCCGGTGGCGCTGCTCTCCACGAGCCCCGAGCGCGATGACACGATCCTTGTGCGCGATCCTTTCGCATATTGAGCCGCGTCGAGCCTACTTCGGCAGCAGCCTTGTGACGTGGCCCATCTTGCGGCCGGGGCGCGGTTCGCGCTTGCCGTAGAGATGCAGCTTGGTGCCGGGCTCGGCGAGAATCTCGCGCCAGGCCAGAACCTCGTCGCCGATCAGATTCTTCATCACCGCCCGCGAGTGATGCTCGACCGATCCCAGCGGCAGGCCGCAGACGGCACGCACGAACTGCTCGAACTGGCTGGTGACGCAGGCATCGATCGTCCAGTGGCCGGAATTGTGCGGCCGCGGCGCCAGCTCGTTGACCAGCACCTCGCCCGATTTCGTCACGAACATCTCGACGGCGAGGAGGCCGACAACATCCAGCGCTTCGGCGACGCGGGCGGCAATCGCCTCGGCCCTCGTCAGCACAGGCTCCGGCAGCATGGCCGGGGCGATGGTCTCGTCGAGGATGTGGTCGCGATGCCGGTTCTCCACCGGCGCAAAGGCCAGCATGCCGCCATCAAGGCCGCGCGCGAGGACGACGGAGATCTCGTGGCTGAAATCGACGAAGCCCTCGAGGATGCCGATACCGGCCCCCATGCGCCGCCAGGCCTCGGCTGGGTCGGTTTTGCCGGTCAGCATAACCTGGCCCTTGCCGTCATAGCCGAACTGGGCGGTCTTGAGGACTGCGGGCCGGCCGATCGTCTCGAGTGCCGCCCCCAGCGCGCCGGCGCTTGTAACCCTGCAATAGCGCGTCGTCGGGACACCAGCCTCTGCCAGGAAATCCTTCTCCCGCAGGCGCTCCTGGCAAATATGCAGGACGCGGGGCCGGGGCCGCGTCGGCTTCAGCGCCGCCAATAGCTCGGCGGTGGCCGAGGGCACATTCTCGAACTCGAAGGTCACCACATCGACGGCACCAGCGAAGCGCGCCAGAGCCTCGCGATCCTCATAGGCCGCGATCGTCGCGGCGGCGG
Source organism: Dongiaceae bacterium (assembly GCA_035263545.1). Lineage (GTDB taxonomy): Bacteria > Pseudomonadota > Alphaproteobacteria > Dongiales > Dongiaceae > DASXQK01. The sequence goes on along the minus strand of DATFRE010000682.1, from coordinate 18,934 downwards.
AGACCTGGAAGGCCGGCGATTCTGCGTCGGGGCAATAGCTGTGGGTTCGATAGCCGAGACGCGCGGCGGCCATGGCCGTCATGCGGCCGAGCTGACCGCCGCCGAGAATGCCGATGGTCGAGCCCGGCGGGATGACCTGGCCCCGCTCCGTCACCTACTTCTGGTCCGACTTTGGGGCTGCGCTCGGATCTTCGCTGACCGCATCGGTACGGGCCTGGCGCCAGCTCTCCAGAGCCTTGGCAACCCGCTTGTCCGATAGCGCGAGAACGGAAGCCGCGAGAAGAGCGGCATTCACAGCGCCCGCCTCACCGATGGCAAGCGTGCCCACAGGCACGCCGGCCGGCATCTGGACGATGGAGAGGAGGCTGTCCATCCCCTTGAGGGCACGGCTTTCGATGGGGACGCCGAAAACGGGAAGGCGCGTCATGGAGGCGGTCATGCCTGGCAGATGCGCGGCACCCCCGGCGCCGGCGATGATGACCTTGAGCCCGCGGCCAGCCGCGGATTCGGCATAGGCATAGAGGCGCTTGGGCGTGCGATGGGCGGAGACGATGCGGGTCTCATAGGCGATGCCCAGCGCCTCCAGGGTCTCGGCGGCGCGCTGCATGGTCTGCCAGTCGGACTGGCTGCCCATGATGATCCCCACCGCCGGCTCTGTGCTGGCCATTTCCGCCCGATTCTCCCGCAGCCCCGAAAGGGGCGGCATTATAGGAGGGGCCGGGGGTGGCGCAAGGGAAGGGGGCTAGAGGTCGACGCCTGCGATCCGAACCGATTCCGCCCAGAGACGGGCTGCCGCCGCATCGTCCCGCGCCTCGGCGGTCGGGGTCGCCGGCAGGCATTTGTAGAAGTAGCCACCGCTGCTTCCCGCGGCTTCGGGTGAGGATGCCAGATGGACGATGGTGTCGGCGCCCTTCTGTGGCGAGATGGCGAAGAGCTTGGCGGCGCGGATCACAAGGGACATGACGCCGCCGGCCTGATCACCGAAACGAGTTGCCACGAAGCCGGGATGCAGGCAGTTCGCGGTGAGCCCCGTCCCGGCCAGGCGGCGCGCAAGCTCGCGGGTGAAGAGGATGTTGCAAAGCTTGGAGCGGCCATAGGCCTTATAGCCGTCGTAACCCTTCTCGCCCTGTAGATCGGTGAAATCGAGGCGGGCCCCACGATGGGCGTCCGACGCGGTGCTGACGATCCGCGACGGCGCCGCCGCCTTGAGCCGATCGATCAGGGTGCAGGTGAGCACGAAATAGGCCATGTGATTGAGAGCGAAGGTGCGCTCAAGGCCGTCCTCGGTGAGGCGGCGGGCGCTGAAGAACGCGCCGGCGTTGTTGATCAGGATATCGATGCGAGGCTCGGCCTTGGCGATCTCCGCGCCGACCCGCTTCATCTCCGAGACCCGCGAAAGGTCGGCTTCATAGACGCCATGCCCCGCCGCCGGCGCGGCGCCCCTCAGACGCGCCAGAACCCTCTCGGCACGGCGCGGATCGCGGGCGACGAGCAGGAGGCGTGCGCCCTGGCGCGCGAGGCGCATGGCGGCCACTTCGCCGATGCCGGAGGTGGCGCCGGTGATGACGATAGTCTTGCCCTGCATGACGAGCCTCGCTTGTCCTCCAAGGAGGATAGCGGCTGGAGAGGCAAAGGTCCCAGGCTCAATGCGGGGGCGCCGGCTCGCTGCGGCGCACGATCTCGGCCCAGGATTCAAGGGTGCCATCGCGATGGCGAATGGCGGCGCTGGCCGCGGCCTCGCCGTCCCCCTTGGCAAGCGCCGCGAGGATCGCGCGATGCTCGGCCTGGGCCGCTGCCATGCGCGGGCGGTCCACCTCGAAGATCGACTGGGACCGCGCGCGCCAGACCCGGTCCCACAGCTCCTCAATCTCCTGCTTCAACACCGCATTGGACCCGGGCTCGTAGAGGCGGCGGTGGAACTCGCGATTTCCGGTGCTGAAGCGCGTGGCCGAGCCGGCGGCGAGGTCGCGGTCCATGCGATCGAGGATCTTGGTGAGCTCGGCGAGCGAGGACTTGTCATGACCCTTCGCCGCCTCCTGTACGGCCATCACCTCCAGATGCATGCGCACCGAGACGATCTCGGCGGCCCGCGACCAGGAGAGATTGGTGACCGAAGCGCCGCGATGGCTGTGCATCTCGATGAGCCCGTCGCGCTGGAGCATACGCAGCGCCTCGCGCACCGGCATCTCGCTCATATTGAACTCGCGGGCGAGCTCCGTCAGCCGCAGCCGGTCATCGGGCTTGTAGCCGCCGCCGAGGATGCGCCGGCGCAGCTGCTCGTAGACCCATTCGCTCTTGGTGGCGAAGGGCCGATCGGCGATGTTCATGATCGCGTTCCTCCTGCCGCGTAGCCGGCATAGTAGTCACCCGCCTCGACTTTCAGATCCTCGCGGCCCTCGAAGCGGTCGGCATCGAATCCCGCCAGCAATCCCGGGCGCTCGCCGCCGTGGAGCCACTTGGCCAAAAGCTCACCGATCAGCGGGCCGAGAAGGAAACCGCGGCCATTGCAGCCATTGGCCTGCACGAAGCCCTCGAGGCGTGCGACGGGTCCCACCAGGGGCTTGCGATCGGGCGTCATGTCGTAGACTCCGGCCCATTGGCGCACGACGCGAAGATGACCCAGGCGGGGTGCCTTGGCGAGGATGGTCCGGGCCGTGCGGCCGAGGGAGCGGGCGGTGGCGGCGAGATTGACGCCAGGCTCCTCCGCGGGCGCCAGGCAGCCGGCGACGAGCTCGCCGCGCAGGGTCTGGTTGAACCAGCCTTCCTGCGGCCGGTAGAAGGTGATGGCCGCCTGCATGAAGGGCTGGGCGGCTTCCGTTACCAGGGCCTCGCGACGGAGCGGCGTATTGGGAATCCTGACGCCGGCTTTGGCGGAGAAGGCGGCCGACCAGCCGCCCGCGGCGTTGACCACGGTCGCAGCCTTGATATCGCCGGCAGATGTGCGGAGCCCGGCAACGCCGTTGCCGCTTGCCAACACTTCCAGCGCCTCGCAATCCTCTATCAGCCGGATGCCGAGCCGCTCCGCCGCCCGGCGATAGGCATAGAGGACGGCGTCGTGATGGACGATGGCATCGCGATGCATCAGCGCGCCGGCGGGCTTTTCGCCGCCGACAAGCACGGGAAGCCGGCGCAGAGTTTCCGATGCCCCGATCAGCTCGGGCCTGAGGCCGAGGCCGCGCAGCATATCGCGCGTCTCGGCCATGCGCGCCATCTCCGCTTCTTCATAGAGGACCCAGCCATAGCCGGCCCGCCAGAAGAGGGTATTGGCGCCGAGCTCATCGGCGAGACGCTCATGCTTGGCCTGGGCGGCGATGGCGAAGCGGGCGAGCGCCTCCGTCAGCTGCATGGCGCGGATGCGCCCGACATTGCGCCCCGATCCGCCGGCGCCGGTGAATCGCTTCTCCAGCACGAGGATCTCGCGCTTGCTGAGGCGAGCCAGCTCGACGGCGAGCGAGAGGCCCGTGATCCCGCCGCCAACGATGATCACATCCGCGCGGGTCGTCATTTATCGGCCGCGGCGAGAGCGGCGAGGGAGGTGGGGCGCAAGAGCGGGCGCACGGTCGGAAGCGCGACCTTCCTGCCGGCCTCGGCAAGGCAGGCGAGCATCTCCGCATGGCAGAGCTTTCCCTGGCAGGGGCCGGTGCCGGCGCCGGTGCGGCGCTTCAAAAGCTCGATATCGGCGAAGCCGCCGGCGATTGCCGCCAAGGCATCGCGGCGACGGACATCCTCGCAGAGGCAGAGGAAGGCCTCGGCCGCGAGCCGCGTCACGCTCCGGGGAGACGAGGCGGGCCTCCAGGCGGCCTCGCCAGTGACGGTTAGGGGAATCCGCGCCTTTCCCTCGGTCAGCACCACGGGCGGCGTGCCGGCGAGAAGCGCCATCTGGCCGGCCTGCATCTGGAACTCATAACTCGGCTGGCTGAAGCCGATGACGAGGAGATCGCAAGGCTGGATGGCGACAGGATCCAAGTGAACTCCGGTGACGTGGGCGCTGCCTTCGGCAGATATGAGCACAGTCCCGGGGAAGCGCGGCACATCCGTCGCCGGCAGATCGGCCGGGCCGGCGATCCAGGCGAGGGGCCGGCCGGCCGCCAGCGCCGCCGTGGCTCCCTCGGCGTCCGCGAAGACGCCGACGCGCCAGGCCTTCGGAATCGCGCTGGCTGAGACCAGACGCTCGAAGGCGCGCAGGCCGATGATCCCGGGAAGGTCGTTGCCGGCGAAGCCGGGCAGGCGGTCATAGGCGCCGGTCGCGACGACCAGCTCGTCGAAGGCGAGGATCACCGGCCCCTCGGGCCCGACGAAGAGCGCCTCGCGCGCTCCCTCATAGAGGCCGAGGCAGGTCGTGCCGGTGAGCTGCGGCAGGTCGCGGCTTCGCTGAAGCAGCACAGCGAGCTCCGATGCGTGGGCCCGCTGGAATCGTGCGCGGCCGCCCAGCGCCTCGGAGGCCTCGACCAGCAAGACGTCATTGCCGGCTTCCCGCAGTGTCGTCGCAGTTTCGAGCCCGGCCAGGCCGCCGCCGACGACCAGCGTCCCGCAGCGCCGGTCGCGCCACTGCCCGGCGATAGGAGGCAAGGTTTTTGGCAAGGCGGGCGTGGCGGAAAGCCGGCGCAGGCGCTCGAGATAGAACTGGCGCAGGGCGCGCGGGGCCAGCAGGCGCTGCTCGTAGAACCAGGGCGGCAGGTTCTCGGCCAGGCGGCTGAGGAGACGGCGCCAGCCGGCATGCGGCGGGCGCGGCATCTCTGTGCTCTGGCAGGCGAGCGCGATGCGCCCGTCGGGAAGGCTGACGCGGCATTGCTGGCACCAGCCCGCATGGCAGAAGGCGCCGCGCGGCCGATGCAGGCGGAAGCTGCGGGAGAGCGCCCGGCGACCGGTGCTGAGCGCCGCAGCGGCGGCAGTCAGGCTCTGGGCAGCGGAAAAAGATTCGGTCATCGCTTGCAATCGTATATTTGATATGATTTAGAATATCGCATCCGGCCGCTCTTGCCTAGCGGCCTTCGCGGCGAGCCATGGAGGAGATCCCTTGTCGAAGACGATCGAAGTCGCGCGCACGGCCCATCGCGTCATCGCCGACTACATGGGCACCAAGCCCGGCGAGAAGGTGGTCATCGTGACCGATACCAGAACCAGCCCCTCGATTCCCGAGGGCCTGGCAGGTGCGGCCCACAGCGTCGGCGCCGATCCGGTCGTCGTCATGATGACGCCACGGGCGAAGAGCGGCATGGAGCCGCCCGAGCCGATCACGGCGGCGATGGTGAAGGCGGATGTGGTGATCGCGGCCGCCAGCCGCTCCATGTATCACATCGAGGCGAAGAACCAGGCGAAGCAGGCCGGCGCGCGGGGCGTCTTCAACGCGCCCTTCGAGGAGGACGGCTGGATCAACGGCGCCATGACCGCCGATTTCCTCGAGCTGCGCAAGCTGGCCGAGCGGCTGCGCGACCGGCTCGCCCGTGGCAAGCTGGCGCATGTGACATCGCCGGCCGGCACCGATGTCCGCATGGTGATCGAGGGCCGCAGGCCCGTGGGCTGGCTGACGGGGGTCTGCCGCAATCGGGGCGAAGTCTCGGCCTTTCCCGGCGGCGAGGTGTCGCTGCCGCCGCTGGAGGGAACGACCGAGGGCCGCATCGTGATCGAGCACATCATGACCGATATCGGCCGCCTCGCGCGGCCCATCACCTGGGTGGTCGAGAAGGGCGAGGCGGTGCGCTTCGAAGGTGGGGCCGAGGCGCTGGCGCTCGAGGCCCATATCGAGGGCGTGAAGAACTCCCGCAACATCGCCGAGCTCGGCATCGGGATCAACCCGATGTCACGCCTCACCGGCGGTATCACCGAGGTCAAGAAGAAGCTGGGCACGGCCCATATAGCGCTTGGGGATTCCGCCGCCGGCTACGGTGGCAAGGTGACGAGCGACGTGCATCTCGACGGCATGATCATGGATGTGCGGATCGAGATCGATGGCGAGGTCATCGCCGAGAATGGCCGGATTCTGGTGTGAGCCGCCGCGATATGAGCCGGGGACGCGACATCGTCGAGCGGCTTCGGCGCTTCGAAGGCGGCGGGCTCCGCACCTTCGCCGAAGATCCGCCCTTTGTTTGGGAGAAGGCCGAAGGCTGCCATGTCGAGGATGCCGATAGCCGGCGCTATCTCGACCTCTATGGCGGCTTCGCGGTGGCCGCCATCGGCTATGGTCATCCCAAGGTGGTCGAGGCGATCCAGCACCAGGCCGCCACTCTCATGCATTGCCCCTCGGCGCATCCCTCGCGTCTCAGGGCCGAGTTCTACGAAGCGCTCGCGAGCATCGCGCCGGCGGGCCTCGACCGCTTCCTGCCCGCGATCACCGGCGCCATGGCCAATGAGATCGCAATCCTCCAGGCCCGCGCCCATCGGCCCAAAGGCGCGATCGTCAGCTTCGCCGGCAGCTATTTCGGCCGCTCCGTCGGCACCGTGGGGTTTGCCGGCAAGACGCGCTATCGCGAAGCGCTGGGCATTCCCGCCGGCGGACCCTTCGTTCCCTTTCCCTATCCGCTGCGTCAGGGCATGGCGGCGACCAATCTGACCATGCAGGCGCTGGAGGAGCTAGCGGAGCGCGAGGCGGAGCCTCTTGCCGCCGTGATCCTGGAGCCGATCCAGGGCAATGGCGGGGTGGTGATCCCGCCGGCGGATTTCCTGCCGCGCCTGCGCCAGTTCTGCGATCGCGAAGGGGCGATGCTGATCCTCGACGAGATCCAGTCGGGCTGCGGGCGCACCGGCCGGCTCTGGGCGGTCGAGCATAGCGGGGTGACGCCGGATCTGATGACGGTGGGCAAGGGCATCGGTGGCGGCCTCGCCGTGGCCGCGGTCATGGGCCGCGCCGAGGCGATGAACTGGAAGCCCGATTCCTATACCTCGACCTTCCTCACCAATAATCTAAACCTCGCTGCCGCCATCGCCGCCATCGGCGTGCTGCGCGAGGAGCAGCTAGCCGGCCGGGCCGCGGCGATCGGGCCGGCCGGGCTCGATAGACTGCGCCAGACGCTGGCCGGCCTCGACGGGGTGCGGGAGGTGCGTGGCCTCGGGCTCTGGTATGGCGTCGAGCTGGCAGATGCAGCCTGGGCCGGACGCGCCGTCAAGCTGGCGCGGGAGCGCGGCGTCATCGTCGGGCGCAGCGGCTATGAGGACAATGTGGTGAAGCTGTCGCCGGCCCTGGTGATCCCCGAGGCCGATCTTCATGCCGGTATCGATGTCGTGGCCGGCGCCATCCGAGAGTCACAGGGAGCATCGGCGTGATCGAGGTCAAGAACTACATCGGCGGAAGCTGGGTCGCGGGAAGCGGGGATTTCTTCGAGAGCTTTAACCCGGCGACGGGGGAGACCTTGTCGCGGGCTCCGGCGAGCGACGCGGCGGCGGTCGCCGCCGCGGTCACGGCGGCGCGCAAGGCCTTCGATGCCGGCGGCTGGCGCTGGACCAAGGGATCGGCGCGGGCGGCCGCGCTGCTGAAGCTGGCTGACCTGCTGGAGGAGCGCGCACGTCCCATCAGCGAGCTGATCGCGCGCGAGATGGGGAAGCCCGTGACCGTCAACATGGCGCGGGAGGTGGAAGGGGCGGTCGACAAGCTCCGCTATTTCGCCGGGGCAGCGCGCTTCCTGGAGGGCCATGTCACCGGCTCCACCGTGCCGGAGATCTGGGACATGGTGCTGCCCGAGCCCGCGGGCGTCGCGGCGCTGATCATCCCCTGGAACGATCCGGTCGATCTCGCGGTCCGCAAGCTCGGTGCGGCGCTGGCAGCCGGCTGCACGACGATCGTGAAATCCTCCGAGGTCACGCCAGCCTCCACCGCTGCGCTGATCGAGGCGGTGCATGACAGCGGCGCCTTTCCGCCGGGGGTGGTGAACCTGATGAGCGGGCCCGGGCAGCCGACCGGCGATGCGCTGGTCGACCATCCGGGAGTCGACAAGATCTCTTTCACCGGCAGCACCGCGACCGGCATGCGGATCATGGGGCGGGCGGCGAAGCGCCTCGCCAAGGTCTCCCTGGAATGTGGTGGCAAGTTCCCGGCCATCATCTGCGCCGATGCCGATCTCCAGCGCTGCCTGGATGCGGTGACCTACGGTGCTTTCATGTATGGCGGCCAGTCCTGCACCGCCTGCACCCGCCTCGTGGTCGACCGGCGGCTGCATGACAAGGTGGTGGAAGGTGTGGTCGAGCGCTCGCGCAAGCTCGCCATGGGCGATCCTCTCGATCCGAAGGTGCTGGTGGGGCCGATGGCCTCGCGTAAGCAGTACGACAAGGCCGTCTCCTATATCCGTCTGGGCCTGAGCGAAGGTGCCAAGGCGGCGATCGGCGGGCCGCCCAAGGACGAATCCTCGCTCTTCCTGCCGCCGACCGTGCTGGTGGGCGCTCCCGTCGATGGCCGGGTGGCGCGGGAGGAGGTCTTCGGCCCCGTGCTGCTGATCCATCCTTTCGAGGACGAGGCCGAGGCGCTCGCCATCGCCAACAACACGCCCTATGGGCTCGGCGGCTCGGTCTGGTCGCAGGATATCAGCCGCGCCCTCAGGCTGGCGCGGCAGCTCGACGTGGCCGATGTCTGGATCAATACCCACTATATCCGCCATGTCGAGACATCCTTCGGCGGACGGCATCATTCCGGCCTCGGCCGCGAACTCGGGATGGCTGGGGTCGAGGAATATCTGTCGTGGAAGCGGCTCTGCATCGATACGCGGAGCGAGTTCCATCTGAAGAGCTGGTTCGAGGGAGCGGTGCGGTGAGCAAGCCGAACGGCGCCCATCCCGATGTCATCGTGCTTGGCGCTGGCATCGTCGGCGCCGCGACGGCCTATTTCCTCGCGCAGAAGGGGTTTCGCGTTCTGCTGATCGAAGGCGAGGCGCCGGCCTGGGGCGCATCGGGACGCAATCCCGGCTTCCAATGGCTGCATACCCGCAAGGCCGGCATCCAGATGGAGCTGGGTCTCGCCGGCCGGCATCTGGCGGACAGGTTGCGCGAGGAGCTCGACGATTTCGAGATGCGGCCTTCGGGCGGCATGATCTATTTCACCGACGAGCGCCAGGCGCCGCTGTTCCGCGCCTTCGTCGCCGAGCGGCGCGAGGCGGGCCTGCCGATGGAGCTGATCGACGGCAAAACGGCGCGCGAGCATTGCCCGATCTTGTCGGACAAGGTCCTGGGGGCGAGCTGGAACCCGCTGGATGCGCATCAGAACACCACCAAGCTGGTGGAGGCGCTGGTCGCGGCCGCGCAGCGCCATGGTGCGGAGCTTCGAAGCGCCTGCCCGATCGAGCGGCTGGCCATCGAGGCGGGGCGCTGCGTCGGCGTGGTCACCGCGGCCGGCGAGACTATTTCCGCCGGCAAGGTCGTGCTGGCGGCCGGCGCGTGGTCGCCGAAGCTCCTGGCTCCGCTGGGAATCGGCCTGCCGATCTCGGCCATGCGGCTGCAGGTGGTGGAGACGGAGCCGGCGCCCTTTCGCTTCGAGCCGCTGCTCTATGGGCCGACGGCCGTGAAGCAATATGCCTATATCCGGGCGCTGCCGGACTACAGCGAGGAAGGCGCCTGGCATCCCATCGAGCGTCAGTTCCCCGGGATCGAGTTCCTGGAACTGGCGGCCCAGCGCAAGGATGGGCGCATCCGCCTCGGCTGCCCCATGGATTTCCCGGGGCTCGACGACCGGCCGACGGTGGCGGGCATCGCGCTCACGCTTGCGGTGCTGACGGAGAACCTGCCGGCGATCAAGGATCTGGCGATCGAACGGGTCTATGCCGGGCTTCTGCCCGAGACGCCCGATGCGCTGCCGGTGCTCGATCCCGAGCCCGGCATCGAGGGGCTGGTCATCAATGCCGGCCATGTCTTCGGCAATCTGGCCGGACCGCTCTCCGGCAAGATGATCGCCCAGCATCTCGCCGGCGAGGCGACCGAGTTCGATCTCGCCCAATTCCGGCTCGACCGGCCGGCACTTCGCGTGAACCGGGAAGCCCACGGCCGCTGGTAGCCGACCGCAGCAGAGGAGAGAGGCCCATGACCCGCAGGATCGAGTTCATCAACCCCTTCGGCACGCCCGCCTATGACGCCATCATCACCGAAACGCTGACGGCCTATGCCGGCGAGGGCACCGAGGTGACGGTGAGCAGCCTGGAGGGCTGCCCGCCCAATATCGACTACTACTACAACAAGCATCTGATGGAGACGGTGGTCTTCGAGAAGGTGATGCGGGCCGAGTCCGCGGGCTTCGACGCTGTCGTGGTCGGCTGCTGCTACGATCCCGGCGTGCGGGTCGCCCGCGAGCTGGTGGACATCCCGGTCATCGGGCCGCTGGAGGCCTCCATGCAGATGGCCGGCTATTTTGGCCACAGCTATACGATCGTGACCGACCACCACAAGGCGGTGCCCTATCTGGAGGATATGGTGCGGCTGTACGGGTTGGGCGGCAATTGCCGCGGCGTTCGCTGCATCAACTGGTGGGTCAAGGACATGGTGAAGAACCCCGACCGGGTGGCGGCCGACACCATCGCCATCGCCAAGCAGGTGCTGGCGGAGACCCGCGCCGAGGTGATCGTCATGGGCTGCACCATCGTCGCGGCCTGTTATCAGCGCTTCCTGATGCGCCAGAAGGGCAAGCCCGAGATCGCCATCGTCAATCCGAACCTGCTCGCGCTGAAGATGGCCGAGGGCCTCGCCGATCTGAAGCGGGGCGGGCTCTATCACCTCGCCCGCAGCGGCTTCTACGAGCAGCCTCAGGGGCTTTATCGAGAGGAGTTCGAGCAGCAGCGCCGCCATATGGCGCAGTCGCTGGGGCTGGGGAAGGCAGCGGCGGAGTAGGCCGCAGACGGGCCTCTCAGGCGATGATGTCCGGGAGCAGCTTGCTTTCCAGAAGGGCGATCTGATCCTTCAGCATGAGCTTGCGCTTCTTCAGCCGCTGAAGCTGAACCTGGCTCATGGGCGCCGTTTCCGCCAGGCGGGAGATGACGTCGTCCAGATCGCGATGTTCCAGGCGCAACTCCTCGAGCTTGCGCCGGAGCAGTTCGGTGTCGGTCATGATGGGTGGAATAATACCGGAACGAACCGCCTCCGTCACCGCTGCCCCGGCTTGCCTTGATGCGCGCCTCCCGCTACAGCTAGCCCCGGACCGCCAGCCAGGAACCCTCCATTGAGCCAGAGATTCGACCTGATCCTGCGGGGCGCGATCGCCGCCACGCCCAATGGCATCGCGCCTGCCGATATCGCCATCGCTGGCGGCCGCTTCGCCGCCATCGGTCACGTGGAGGGCGCGGCGGCGGAGGAGATTGACGCCCGGGGCCTGCATGCGCTGCCGGGGGTGATCGATACGCAGGTGCATTTCCGCGAACCCGGCCTGATGCATAAGGAGGATTTCGCCGCCGGTACCGCCGGTGCCGCGCTGGGCGGGGTCACTGCCGTGTTCGAGATGCCGAACACCAATCCCAATACGGTAGGTGCGGCGGAGCTGTCGGACAAGCTGGCCCGCGCCAAGGGCCGGGCCTGGTGCGACATGGCCTTCTTCATCGGCGCGGCGGAGGAGAATGCGGCGGAGCTCGGCGAGCTGGAACGCCTGCCGGGCTGCTGCGGGGTCAAGATTTTCATGGGGAGCTCGACCGGCACTCTCCTGGTGGCCGATGACGACGCTCTGGAATCGGTGCTGCGCCATGGTCGCCGGCGGGTCGCGGTCCATGCCGAGGACGAAGCGCGGCTGCGCGAGCGCCTGCCGCTGGCGAAGGAGAGCGGCGATGTCGCCATGCATCCGGTCTGGCGCGACGAGGAGACGGCGCTGCGGGCGACCCGACGCCTGCTGGCGCTGGCGCGCAAGGCCGGGCGGCGGGTCCATGTGCTGCACGTGACCACAGCGGAGGAGATGGATCTGCTGGCGACGGCCAAGGACATCGCGACGGTGGAGGCGACCCCGCAGCATCTGACCCTCGCCGCACCGGACTGCTACCGCGAGCTCGGGACCCTGGCGCAGATGAATCCCCCGATCCGCGATGACCGGCACCGCCAGGCCCTCTGGCGGGCGATCGCGGCGGGGATCGTCGATTGCATCGGCTCAGACCATGCGCCCCATACCAAGGAGGAGAAGGCGCGGCCTTATCCCACCAGTCCTTCGGGCATGCCGGGCGTGCAGACCCTGCTGCCGCTGCTGCTCGACCATATGGCGGCGGGGCGCCTCAGCCTCGAGCGGCTGGTGGACTTGACCAGCGCCGGCCCGGCCCGCATCTACAATATTGCCGGCAAGGGCCGGATCGCCCTGGGGTATGACGCGGATGTGACCCTGGTCGACCTCAAGGCGCACCGGACCATCCGCCGGGAGTGGATGGCGACGAAGAGCGGATGGACGCCCTTCGAGGGCAAGGAGATTCGAGGTTGGCCCATCGCGACCATCGTCCGCGGGCAGGTGGTGATGCGGGAGGACCAGCTTCTAGGGTCGCCCATAGGCGAGCCGATACGCTTCGGCGAGACGCTGCCAAGCGAGGCAGAGTGAAGCAGCAAGGAGATCCGTCATGACGGGATGCATCGTGGGTTGGGCGCATACGCCCTTCGGCAAGCATGAGGGCGCCGATGTCGAGGCGCTGATGCTGAAGGTCATCGATGCGGCGCTGGCCGATGCCGGGGTCGAGGCCAAGGATATCGACCGCATCTTCGTTGGCCATTTCAACGCCGGCTTCTCGAAGCAGGATTTTCCGTCCTCCCTCGCGCTGCAGGCCTCGCCGGGCTTGCGCTTCAAGCCCGCGACCCGGGTGGAGAACGCCTGTGCCACGGGAAGTGCGGCGATCCATGCCGGGCTCACCAGCCTCGCCGCCCGCCAGGCCCGGCTCGTGCTGGTGGTGGGCGTCGAGAAGATGACCGACACGCCCGGCCCCGAGATCGGCGCCAATCTCCTGAAGGCGAGCTATCTGAAGGAGGAGGCCGGCATCGACGGCGGCTTCGCCGGCATCTTCGCCCGTATCGCCCAGCAATACTTCCAGCGCTATGGCGACAAGTCGGACGCCTTGGCAAGGATCGCCGCCAAGAATCACCGCAATGGCGTCGGCAATCCCTATGCCCAGCTGCGCAAGGATCTCGGCTTCGAGTTCTGCCGGACCGTCTCCGACAAGAATCCCATGGTGGCCCCACCGCTCCGGCGTACCGACTGCAGCCTCGTCTCCGATGGCGCGGCGGCGGTGGTGCTGGCGGATAGCGACACAGCGCTGGGCATGAAGAAGGCGATCGCCTTTCGCGCCGTCCAGCAGGTGAACGACCTGCTGCCCATGCGCGGGCGCGACGTGATCGCCTTCGACGCACCGCGTCGGGCCTGGAGCCAGGCGCTGCAGCAGGCGCGGCTCGGTCTTGAGGATCTCAGCCTGGTGGAGACCCATGACTGCTTCACCATCGCCGAGCTGATCGAATACGAGGCGATGGGGCTGACCGCGCCGGGCGAGGGGGCGCGCGCGATCGAGGAGGGCTGGGTCGAGAAGGAGGGGCGCCTGCCGGTCAATCCCTCCGGCGGCCTCAAAGCCAAGGGCCATCCCATCGGCGCGACCGGCGTCTCCATGCATGCGCTGACGGCGATGCAGCTGACCGGCACGGCGGGAGAGATGCAGATCAGAGACGCCAAGCTCGCCGGCGTCTTCAATATGGGCGGTGCCGCCGTTGCCAACTATGTCAGCATCCTGGAGCCGTTGAAGTCCTGAAGGAGTTGGGGGAGTCGATGTTCAAGGCTCTGCTGCTGGAGGAGAAGGAGGGCAAGGTCGCCGCGCGTCTCGCCGAGCTGGCGGAGGAGAGCCTGCCGGCCGGCGATGTCACCGTGGCGGTCGAGCATTCGACCCTCAACTACAAGGACGGGATGATCCTGATCGGACTCGGGCGGCTGGTGCGCCAATATCCCCATGTGCCGGGGGTCGATTTCGCCGGCAAGGTGCTGAGCTCCGCGGATCCGGACTTGCGCGAGGGCGATCCGGTCGTCCTCACCGGCTGGCGGGTCGGCGAGAGCCGCTGGGGCGGGTATGCGCAGAAGGCCCGTGTCGAGGGCAAATGGCTGGTGAAGCTGCCGCTGGCGCTCTCGACACGGCGCGCCATGGCGATCGGCACCGCGGGCTTCACGGCGATGCTGGCAGTGATGACGCTGGAAGAGCATGGGCTGACCCCGGAGAAGGGCGAGGTCCTGGTGACCGGTGCGGCCGGCGGCGTCGGCAGTGTCGCAGTCGCCATTCTCGCCAAGCTCGGCTATCAGGTGGCCGCCTCGACGGGGCGGGCGGAGACCCACGACTATCTGCGCGGGCTCGGCGCCCACACCATCATCGACCGCGCCAGTATCGAGAAGCCCTCAGGCAAGCCGCTGGAGAGCGAGCGCTGGGCCGGCTGCATCGATGCCGTGGGTGGGGGCACGCTCGCCACGGTTCTGACCCAACTCAAATATCATGGCTCCGTCGCCGCCTGCGGGCTCGCCGGCGGCACCAAGCTGGAAGCGACCGTGATCCCGTTCCTGTTGCGGGGGGTAAATCTCCTGGGCATCGATTCGGTGATGTGCCCGCCGGCACGCCGGCGCGAGGCTTGGACGCGTCTGGCCCGGGACCTGCCACTCGATCTTCTCGACGGGATGACGAGCGAGGCTAATCTCGCCGAGCTTCCACGGCTGGCGAAGGAGATCCTTGCCGGCAGAGTGCGCGGTCGGGTGGTCGTAGATGTGAATCGATCGGGTCATTGAAGCAAGTTCAATTTATAGTTGCAACTCATTTAATATATACAATCTAAAGGTACGTGACTATAGTGTCGCTGCTCGCGCTTACTTGAGGGGCAGCCCATTCCTTGTGTCGCCCGCGAAAGAGCGTTGCTGCAGAGATGGAGAAGGGCGGCGCATGGCTATCCGTCCGGATTATATTCTTCCAAAAGCCGCGCGGGCGGGATGCTGGATCCTCGGTGGCCTCATTTTCTACGCGCTGTACACGCGCGCTTTACTGGCCGATGTCGCAATAGTTGGCTCGGAGAACCATAGCTTCAGCTCGGCTTGGACTGCCCTTGGCAATGCGGTTTGGCAAAACCCGAAGTCGATTGCCGTGATCGCAGAAGATTCCAACTTTAATAGAATGCTATGGACGTCTGCCGTTCTCGCCGCCATAGGCAGTCTTCCTCTGGTGATTCTCGCTCTAGCGCGAAAGAGGCCCTTAGTTGGCCTCGTGCTGCTTCTAAGCATTCTGCCTGCGAGTTTAGCAGTGATCGTAATTGCTATTGGTATCGGCTATGACAATTTCCACAACTACCTGCTCTTTCATCCTGGTGCTTGGTTTGTCGCCGACACCAAATTGGAAGAATTTCTCGGGTTCATGGTTCCTGCCATTGTCTACCCGTTGCTGTTCTGCGGTACAGTCTACTATCTCTTACGTTGGTTCGTTCTGCGCCGGAGGGCGATCCGGCCCCGCCCCTCGCATGATCCGCAGAGCGAGCCAGATGGTGCCCGGTCGTGATCTACAGCCGCCGCGCCCATCGAATAATCGGACGAAGATACGGGTCATAAGGTTGCTCGCGTGCGCCGAGCCATCCCCTGATGTCTGACGAGATTGATCCGTCGTAGTCTTCGTCGGCGCCGCCGAGTTGATAGTCCTTGAGGTGTCGCCAGATCCCCGGGAAGACGAGTTTCCCCGGATGGGCCGGACTATCGTACCAGTTTATATCCGGCCCCGATGACCCTCTCCACTGATTGTTAGGAAGCCAGATAGGTGCCGAAATCGGCGCGTGATTGTTGGGATCGCGCCACCCGCCGCTGCCGTCCGGAGCCGCGGACTCCATCAACCCCTGCGCCCTCCCCAGCACCTCGACATAGTCTTTTGCTGTCGTCCCGATCCTCATGCCGAGGGTGTTGTTGTGGCGATCCATGTTTTCGGCATCTTGCGTCCACCCTTCCAAATTGCGGCCGCTCTTCTCGTGTTCATTGAGAATATCGCTGGCAATCGCGGCGCCGTATCGGCGTGTCAATTCAGCCGCCCAGACCATATGCCGGAAGGCATCCGCTGGCCCGTTCTCTAATCCCGGAAGGCGCGATTCCTCAGCAGCTTCAAGGGTAGGTCCAACGGCAAAGCCTTGATTCTCGCTATTCCTCGAATAGTAAGTTGGACCCGCCTGAATCCCCGACTGTGGGGAAGAGGACACCGGCGCCGGCGATACCGTTTGCGGGCGCCAAAAGAAGCCGACAGAAGGCGGGAATCGGTCGCTCTGACCGGAGCCGAAGAAAGGTGCCAGAAAGCCATTGCCATCTGTGGCGTCGTCTCCGGACGAACCAAGAAGCAGGTCGAGCAGGCCCATGAGAATTCTCCCGTGTGTGATGCGTCGATCGACAGCGCGCTCGGCTCAGCCGCCGGCGCGGGCGACGGCGACACCCGCGTCGTCGACGCGCGTTACCACGAGATTGAGGATGTCGGGAAGCGCATTGCGGCCGGGGGCCCGGCCGGTATTGGCGATGATCTGGTCGCCCTCGCGCAGCAGCTCCTGCGCCGAATCGAAATAGCCGGCGCCGAGGAGATCATCGGGGCCAGTCCGGTAGTGCCAGAGGGTGAAGCCGTTGGCATAGGCCAGCACGCTGAGCTCGCGCGCGGTAAAGGACATGATCGTTCCTCCCAGAGGTTGATCATGTAGTATCACGTAATTGACGTAGTATGTCAACCGCAAAAAACGTCTTACCGGTTGCGGGGCAGGGCGTCAGCCGGCTTCGGCCGAGCCGGTGATTCGGTAGATCCGCTTCACCTTGGCCCCGGGAAGGCGGATTTCCTTGGGAGGATTGAACTGGGCCAGGACGAGTTGATCGTCGTTGCGGCGGACGAACTGCTTGATCAGGCATTGGCCGTCGGCCATCTCGACGGCGACGAAACAGCCGCGGGTAACGGGCCGGTTGGGATTCACAAAGAGCATCTCGCCGGCGTAGTAGCGCGGCTCCATGGATTCGCCGTCGACATAGAGGGCGAAGGCATTGGAGACCCCGACGAGGCTGGGCGGGCGGACCACGTATTCCTTGGCCTCGCCTTCATTGAAATAGAAACCCTCCGCGCCACCCTTCACCGCGCCCATGACGGGCAGATCGCGTTGCGGTATCGGGGGAATCTCGACCAGAGGCGGCATGGCGCCAGAGCGCCCCCCCGACTTCCCGGATGCGGGCTGCGGCGCCGCATCGACGCCGGCCAGCGCCAGCACCTCGGCCGCCGGAATACCGCGCGGGGCGAAGGTGTCGGCCAACTGGCGGGCCAGATCGAGGGGCAGATAGGCGCGGCGGTACCGGTCCTCGTAGTGCTGGTAGCGGGTCAACGTCCAGCCCAGCGCTTCGGAGACCGCGCGCATGGAAAGCCCGGAGCGCTCTCGCAGGAGCTTCAAGCGGCGGGCAGCTTGGGAAACCTCGGACATAGCCCTACTATACGCAAATTCCCGGAAATATCCACAAGTTTTGCGGTTGACGAAAGTCCGATTTACGCTTAGCGTAAATATATGACCGCAAATTGCCTTAGGACCGCCTGGTCCGGCACCTCCTCGCGACTCTGCCTCTCCTGCCGCAAGGCCTTTGCCAGCTCTGGTGCCCATGAGCGGATTTGCCGGGACTGCAAGGAATCGGAGGAATGGCGCGCCGGTGCCGCCGAATTCCCGATGATCTCAGCCGAGACGCGCGCAACAGGAGACTGAGCATGGCCCTGGTGATCGATCTGCCACCCTCGGAGACCCTCCGGCCGGACCAGGCGGTGGGGGAGCTTGCGAAGCTCGAATGGCAGGAGGTGATCGGGATCGGCATAACGGCCGAGGGCGAGTTCGAGGTGATCAACAGCGAGATGACCGCCGAGCGGGCTCTCTGGCTCATCGAATGGGCCAAGCGATGGGCCATGGGCCTCGAGATCGAGGAATAGGCGATGACGGGCGCATGGCGCAAGCGCGGCCGGCCGCGGTTCGACCGGCCGAGCATCGATCAGGGAACGCCGGAGCAGCAGGCCCGGCGCCAGGCGCTGGCCGCCGGGGGTGATCCGGCACTGACCGAGCATCCCCTCGGGCTGATGCTGGCCCGCGGCCTGATCTCCGTCGAACAGCACGAGGCCGGCTCCTACTACGCGATGCTCTACGGCTGGGCCGTGGGCGGCACCGATGTCAGCGTCGCTTCCCTTTATCGCCGTCTTCTCGCAGAGGGTTGGCAAGGGAAGGAGATCGACGAGGAGGATCTCGCGCGCATCCAGGCGCTCTACCGCCTGGGCAAGAACCGACTGCTGGCGGCCGGGCGCCGCATCGCGACGGCGACCGAGAACATCACTGTCTTTGGCCGCCCGGCCCGGTTTCTCAGCCGTTCGGCCGGCAGGGGCCTGAAGCGCGGTCCCGATTTCGCCGAGCTCGAGGCCGTGCTTGAAGGTCTCTCCGTACTGGTCGCCTGCTATGGCCGCGGCGCGAAGCGGCGCGGCCGGCTGGACGCCCATCGCTCGCCCAGCATGCAGCGTGGCGGCAGACGGGGAAAACCCTCAGCACCTCTCGCCGATGGCGAAGCTTAGGACAGCGCCAGCGGCTCGCTCGCCAGCGCGGTAGTGCCGTCGCCGGCTTCGAAGCGCAGCCGGCGGCGGTGGAAGTCCTCGAGGCTCTTGCGATGAGCGACGCTGACGAGGGTCGCGTCCGGCAGACGCTCCCTCAGCAGGCCGTAGAGATGCGCCTCCATCTTCGGATCGAGAGCCGAGGTCGCCTCGTCGAGAAAGAGCCAGTCGGGGCGCTGGAGCAGGGCGCGGGCGAAGGCGAGGCGTTGCTGCTCGCCCGGAGACAGGCGGCGATCCCACTGATGGCTCTCATCCAGCCGTTCCGCATAGTCGCCGAGGAGGCAGTCCCGCAATGTTTTAGCGATCTCGCCATCCGCGAAGCTGCCGGGTGCCGCCGGAAAGGTGACCGCATGGCGAAGGCTGCCGATCGGCACATAAGGCCGCTGGGGCAGGAACAGGAGACGACTGAGGCCGGGCCGCAGGATTCG
>DATFRE010000681.1:0-11390 GCA_035263545.1 Dongiaceae bacterium | reverse complement strand
GCCAACCCGACGACCCCGCCCAGGAAGCAACCGAGCACCCTCTGCAGAGACTGCATCAGCACCCGCCGACCGCTCACCAGAGGATCGTCGCTGAAGGCGGGTGCCGCCATGATGATAGCGACCGTGACCGACATCTGGGGCAGGCTCGGCAGGTAGAGCCATCCCCAGACCCAGGGCAGCAACATGACCGTCAAGCCGCAGCGCAAGGCGTGGAGGACCTTGGGCCAGTCCCTTCCCCAGACCTGGGACCAGCCCGGCGCCGGTGTCGCAGCAGGCCCGGTTTCGGGCGCCAGAGCGTAGGCGACGATCAGGGCAACGATTGACCCGACGACGACCTCGGCCGTCCGATAGAAGGCCGTGTGATAGGCCTGGGTCGGATCCTGCAGCGAGGCGAGGACGATGAGATTGGTCGTGATGGCGGCGAAGAGCCAGGCGAAGGCGTGGGCGCTCAGCATGTAGCCGAGGACGCCGAAGGTGGCGATGGTGAAGATGAAGAGCGAGCCCGCGACATGGTCATAGGCGAGCCACGGCGTAACGACGAAGCCGAGAATGGCGCCTGCGACCGTGCCGATGACGCGCAAGGCGGCGCGCTGAAACGAGCTGGGTGTCGTCGCCTGCAGACACATATAGCCGCTGATCGCCGCCCACCAGACATAGTCCAGTCGCAGCGCGAGCGCCGCCACGGTCGACAGGCAGGTCGAGAGCGCCAGCATGGTCGCCATGCGCGCACGGGGGCCGGTGAGGCCGACCGACGCCAACTCCTGCCACACACCTCCCAGCTGGGCAAAGGAAAAGAGGATGACCTCATTCCAGGAAGCCGGGAGGAGTTGCCAGCTTTTCATGATTCCGGAATCAACGGCATGCCATCACGGGCCCCTTGCCTCAGTGGGAGAAGATGACGGTGCGAGCATCCGCGCCCATGAATAGCTCGCCACCGGGCGGCGGCTCGTCGAGATAGATCGTCACCGGGAAGCGGCGCTGCAGGCGGATCCAGTCTGTCGTGGGCGCCACGTAGGGCAGCAGCATCGATGCATTGGGGTCGCGATTGATGCCTTGGCTCAGGCTTCCGATATGGGCGCGGTGAACGTGCCAGGGGTCGGAATCGAGCCAGACCCAGACCCGGTCGCCGGGCTTGAGGACTCGCAGATAGTACTGCTTGTAGTTCGAGATGATGCGCCAGGCATGGGCGTCCAATATGCCGATGATCGGGATGTTGACCGTCGCGGTATCGCCGATCCGGACCGTCAGGTTGTTGATGCGTCCGTCGGTCGGTGAGATCACCTGGGTGCGGGAGAGGCGCCACTGGGCCGTTCCCAGCTCGGCCTCGGCGAGGGCCAGGGCAGCCTCGTGCATCGCCTTGACCGAACCGGCCTGGGCGACGCCGGCCTGGGCGGCTGCCAGCGAATCATTGGCCCCATGGAGGTCATTGGTCACCCGGTCCAGGCTTTGGCGCGGCATGAATCCCGAGCTGTTCAGGCTCGCATAGCGCGCCTGGGTCGCGCGGGCAAAGACGAAGGCCGAGTTCGCTGCCCTGAGGCGGTCCTGGGCCATGGTCACGGCATGCTCATCGGCGATGATCTGGGCTTTGGCCTCGCTGATCTCCGCCTGACGCTGCTCGACATCGAGGCGGAAGGGAACCGGATCGATGGTGAAAAGCGGATCACCCCTTCTGACGGGCTCGTTGTCGTGGACATAGAGTTCGATGATGGGGCCCGTCACCTCTGGCGCCACGGCCACCAGATCCGTGCGGACATAGGCGTCGTCGGTATAGGCGACGAAATAGGTGGCGATCTCATAGGCGAGAAAGGCTGCGATGATACCGCCGATCACCAGCAGGACCCGTCCGCGCCGCCCCATTCCTATCCCCCCGAATTCAACCCCTCAGCCTAGGATAGCAGTACATCCTTGACGAATTTGACCCCGGGATAGGCCAGGGTCAGCAGCAGATAGGCGGCGAGGACGAATCGCGAGGCCCGCCGGCCCCTGAGGCCCGTACTCCAATTGAGCCAGAGCAGCAGGCCGATGACGACGAAGGCAAGGAGTGAGAAGAGAGTCTTGTGGTCGAGGACCAGCAGGCGTCCCGACATGAGATATTGGGTCGCCATACCGCTCAGCACGCCCACGCCCAGCACCACCTCGGCAGCGGCGAGCAGCGAGGTGAACAGCCGCTCGCCCTCGGCCACGGCCGGCAGCCCCTGGAGCAGCGGGCTGCTCCGCTTCTGCTTCAAGGCCCGCTCCTGGAGCAGCACCGCGATCCCCGCCACAGCGGCCACGGTGGCAAGCCCATATGTGGCGATCGAGACGACGATGTGCAGGTCGAGCCAGGCGGCCGAGCTCACAGGCGGCAGATGCTCCCTTGGCACGGCCTCGAAGATCGCGCCGGCGATCCCCATGACCACCGCATAGATCGCGAGCAGCGGCAGGAGGCGCCAGGCGGTCTCGTTGAGGACGGCGACCAGGGCGAAAAGGATCATCGCCGCCGCCACGCTGACCCAGAGCGCGCCGGAAAGGCTCGGCAGCCAACCGCCGGCATTCTGCACCGCCACCAGCACCGTCGGCCCGACCACGGCGAGCGCGAGAGCGAGCCAGAACAGTGGGTCGCGTTGCGGGCGCGCGCGCAGCAGCAGCAGGCTCGCCGGCAGCAGCGATAGTATGGCGACAATCTGGAGCAGCATGGGCGAAGCGCTACAGAGAAAAAGCCCGCTTGGCAAGCCTTGGTCCGGAGCACTACGCTCGCCCCCATGCTCGCATCCGGATCCCTCCCGCCGACATGCCGTCCGTCGAAACCGCGGCACTGATCGTCGCCGCCGGCCGGGGGTATCGCCTGGGGGGCGCCCTGCCGAAGCAATATCTACCGCTCGCTGGCCGTCCGGTTCTGCGCTACAGCCTGGAGACCTTCGCCCGGCACCCCGCCATCGATGCCGTGCGCGTGGTCATCCATCGCGACGATCTCGAGCTCTACGAGGAGGCCGCTCGCGGCCTCGCTCTCCTGTCTCCGGTCGAGGGCGGTGCCACGCGGCAGGACTCGGTGCGCCTTGGCCTGGAGAGCCTTGGCGAGGTGAGGCCGGCGCGGGTGCTGATCCATGACGCGGCGCGGCCCTTCGCAGATGCCGGCCTCATCCAGCGCATGGTCGATGCGCTGGCCGCAACGCCCGGCGCCATTCCCGCCCTCCCCGTCGCCGATACCATCAAACGCGGAGCGGAGGGGCTGATCGTGGAGACAGTTGATCGCCATGCCCTCTGGCGCGCCCAGACCCCGCAAGCCTTCCGCTACAACGAGATCCTGGCCGCCCATCGCGCGGCCGCGGGTCGGGAACTGACCGACGATGCCGCAGTTGCCGAGGCGGCGGGGCTTGCCGTGGGCCTCGTGCAGGGAGCTGAGGAGAACTTCAAGGTGACGACGGAGGCCGATCTCGGCCGGGCCGAGCGCCTGCTGGCGCCCGCCGCCGACATACGCTGCGGCAATGGCTATGACGTGCATCGCTTCGGGCCCGGCAGCCAAGTCATGCTTTGCGGCATCGCCGTTCCCCATGACCAA
Source organism: Dongiaceae bacterium (assembly GCA_035263545.1). GTDB lineage: Bacteria > Pseudomonadota > Alphaproteobacteria > Dongiales > Dongiaceae > DASXQK01. The sequence continues at coordinate 7,852 of DATFRE010000681.1, read as the reverse complement.
GGGCTGGAGGGGCATTCGGACGCCGATGTCGGCCTTCATGCTCTGACCGATGCGATTCTGGGCGCCATCGGTGCCGGGGATATCGGCCAGCATTTCCCGCCCAGCGACCCGCGCTGGCGCGGTGCGGATTCGAGCCGCTTTCTCGCTCATGCCGCGAGCCTGCTGGCGGACCGCGGCGGGCGCCTGCTTTCCCTCGACGTGACTGTCATCTGCGAGCGGCCCAAGGTGGGACCCTATCGCGCCGCCATGGTAGCGCGCATCGCCGAGATCTTGGGCCTCGAGCCCTCCCGGGTCAGCGTAAAGGCAACCACCACCGAGGGTCTCGGCTTCACCGGCCGGCGCGAGGGCATCGCTGCCCAGGCCACGGCGACCGTGGCCCTGTGACGGGAGATTTTTAACGGTGATCCTGTAGCAAGGAACGAGCCATGAGCGATCCTACCGCCCTGCTCGACCGCTATCGGAAGGCAGGTCGCCGTCTGGCGACGGCGGAATCCTGCACCGGTGGCATGGTGGCCGCGCGTCTCACCGACATTGCCGGCTCTTCGGACGTGGTTGAGCGCGGCTTCGTCACCTACTCGAACGAGGCGAAGATCGAATTGCTCGGCGTCTCTGCCGAGCTCCTCCAGCATTACGGCGCCGTCAGCGCTCAGGTCGCCCGCGCCATGGCGGATGGGGCTTTGGCTCATTCCCGCGCCGATATCGCCATCTCCGTTACCGGCATCGCCGGGCCGGGCGGGGCGGCGCCAGGCAAGCCCGTGGGACTGGTCTATCTGGCGCTGGCGGCCAAGGGCCGGGATACGCGGGTCGAGCGCCAGCATTTCGACGGGGACCGCCAGGCGGTGCGCTCCGCTGCTCTGGAGCGCGCCCTCGAGCTTCTCGATTCCGCCCTCGACTAAGGCGAGCCATGATCGGAAGGATGTGATGGTGGAAAGCGGCTCACCCCAGGGCGCTCTTCAGCCCCTGGACACCCTGATCGTCGATGTGCTGACCGACAATGTCAGCGACGACTATGTTAGCAAGACCATGTTCGCCGTCTCCGAATTCGCCAATGTCCTCCTGGGCGGCGCCACCGTCCTCTCCGGCGAGACTCTGCTCTCGGCAAATCTGGGCTTCGGCCTCCGGCTTCGCTCGACGCTCGGCAATGCAAGGCATGCCATACTGTTCGATACCGGTCCGGAGGGCACGACCTTCCTGCGCAATTGCGCCAATCTGGGCATCGGCCTCGGCAATATCGAGGCGATCGCCATCACCCATGGCCATTGGGATCATATGGGCGCCCTGCTCACTGCCCTCGATGCCATCGCCAAGGGCGGAGGCCACCCGACGATCCATGTCAATCCCGGCATGTTTAACGAGCGGGCGGTGAAGCTCGGCGGCGGGCAGATCGTGCCGGTTGCCAATGTCCCCACGCCGCGCGAGATGGAGGCTCTCGGCGCCACGGTCGTCAACGATTCGGCCGCCCGGCTTCTGCTGGACGGCCATTTCTACTACAGCGGCGAGATTCCCCGCGTCAGCGCCTTCGAGAAGGGCCGCACCGACCACCTCTGCCGGCCCAACAGCCAATCCTCCTGGCAGCCGGATCCCTACCTCATGGACGAGCGCTTCCTGGCGGTCCATATCCGCGGACGGGGGCTGGTCGTCTTCAGCGCCTGCTCCCATGCGGGGATCGTCAATGTCTGTACCGAGGTCCGGCGCCTGTTCCCGGATCTCCCGATTCATGCGGTGATGGGAGGCCTGCATCTGGGCGGCGTCATGGAGCGCCTCATCCCCGAGACGGTCGAAGGCCTGAAGCCCTTCGACATCCGCTACATCATCAGCGGCCACTGCACTGGCTGGCGCGCCCTGCATGCGCTTGCCGACGCCTATGGCGATCGTGTCAGCCAATCCGCCGTGGGCACGACCTACAACTTCGCTGCGGCATGACCGCCCGGCTGCCCGTCACCATCGTCACGGGCTTCCTCGGCAGCGGGAAGACGACGCTGGTGAACCACATGCTCGCGAACCGCGCGGGCCTGAGATTCGCCGTGATGGTGAACGAGTTCGGGGAGATCGGCATCGACAACGAGCTGGTCCTCTCGACGGGTGAGGCCATGCTGGAGCTGAGCAATGGCTGCGTTTGCTGCTCCATCAACAACGACCTGGCGGAGGCCGTCGCGCGCGTGCTGGCGCGGCACAGCACGCTCGACCGGCTGATCGTCGAGACCACGGGCCTCGCCGATCCCCTGCCCATTGCGCTGACCTTCCTGCGTCCCGACTTCCGCGACCGGCTTCGGCTGGATTCGATCATCGCCACCGCCGATGGAGCCAACTTCAGTCTCGACCGCTTCGAGAACTCGCCCCTCCGCAACCAGCTCCGCTATGCCGACATCGTCCTGCTCAACAAGGGCGATCTCGCCGGCGAGAAAGCCCTCTGCGTGGTCGAGGCGAAGATCCGGGAAGTGAAGCCCCAGGCGCGCATCCTCCGCACCCGCTTTTCCCAGGCGCCAATCGACCTGCTCCTGACTCCGGCGCATCGCGGCAACTTGCCCGACCACGATCATCACCATCACCTGGAGAGCGACGGCTTCGCCTCGGTCTCCTTCGAGAGCGACCGGCCCTTCGATGTCCCCGGGTTTCAGCGCTTTCTCGAGACCCTGCCGCCCGTTGTGTTCCGCGGCAAGGGCATTCTCTGGCTCGCCGGGAAGGACGGGCGCTATGTCTTCCATCTGGTGGGCGTTCGCTTCACCCTGGATGAAGGCCGATGGGAGGGGCCGCCTCGCAACCGGCTGGTCCTCATCGGCCAGAATCTCGACCGCGACGGGATCCGGGAGCAGCTTGCGCAATGCCTGACGTCACCGCCCGTCTTCGCAGAAGCCGCCGTCTGAGACATCCGAGCGCGGCTCGGCGGATCTTCGGCCTCGACTTCAGCGGTGCCACGGATGCGGGCCGGCGCGCCTGGCTTGCCGAAGGCCGCCCCTCGCCCGCGGGTCTCGAGATCCTGAGCTGCCAGCCCATCGCCGAGCTTCCCGGCGGCGCCATCGAGCGGACGAGGGCGCTGGCGGCGCTCCGCGTCTTCATCGCGGCGACGCCGGATGGCATCTTCGGCTGCGACTTCCCCTTCAGCCTGCCCCGCGCCCATATCGAGACGGCGAGCTGGACGGACTTCATCGGCGGCTTTCTCCACGCGGATGCGCTCGCCTTCTATACCCATTGCCGGCGCATCAGCGGCGGACGCGAGCCCAAGCGCGCGACCGATCGGGAATCGAAGACCCCCTGGTGCGCCTTCAACATCCGCCTCTACCGCCAGAGCTATCACGGCATGGCCGAGCTGCTGCGGCCCCTGGTGATTGGGCGTGAGGCGCTGGTCCTTCCCATGCAGGCGCCAGCGCGTGGGCGGCCCTGGCTGATCGAAACCTGCCCGGCCTCCGCCCTCAAGCATCTCGGCTGGCGCGGTAGCTACAAGGGCGCTGGTTTCAAGGACGCACGCCGGCAAATCCTGCGGCGATTGTCGGCGACCCAGCTTCTGGCGCGCCTCCCCCGCTCGCTCCAAGAACGCGTGGTTGAGGATATGGGTGGCGATGCCCTCGACAGCATCATCGCCGCGCTGGCGACAGCGCGGGTACTCAGCGACATCGATGCGGGAGATAACGGTGGCGATGAGCTGGAGGGGCGGGTTTATTTTCGGCTGCGCTAGTTTCTCCGCAGCCGGCTACTCCGCGAGCCGCGCGCCCTCATGCGGCGCCCCGTAAAGCTTGCGGGCCCGAGTCTCGAAGGCGCCGACCATGCGGCGCACAGCCTCGTGGAACAACACGCCGATCAGCTTCTGCAGCATGGCCGAGCGGAACTCGAAGGCGAGGTAGAAGTCGATGCGGCACCGGCCGTCTTCCGTGGGCTCAAAACGCCAGCGATTGGTCATCTGCTTGAAGGGGCCGTCGGCATAGGCGACCTCGATGGTCAGATGCTCGCGATCGAGGCTGACGCGGCTCGTAAAGCGCTCGCGGATCATCTTGAAGCCTATGATGAGATCGGCGACGACGAGGGTGTCGGTGCGCTCGCGAATGCGGGCGCCGATGCACCAGGGCAGAAACTCCGGATAGCGCTCGATATCGGCCACGAGATCGAACATCTGCTCGGGGCGATAGCCCAGCAGGCGCTGCTCGGCGTGGGTGATCATCCGAAGACGGCTAGGCGGGCGCGGCGAGCCGGGCCAGGCGGGCCGCCCGGAGCCGCTCGAAATCCTCTCCGGCATGATAGGAGGAGCGGGTGAGCGGCGAGGCGGCCACCAGCAGGAAGCCCTTCCCCTCCGCCATCCGCTTCAGCTGCAGGAACTCGTCAGGCGGGACGAAGCGGTCGATGGCGTGGTGCTTCGGCGTCGGCTGCAGGTACTGGCCGATGGTCAGAAAATCGACTTCGGCGGCGCGCATGTCGTCCATCACCTGCAGCACCTCGTTCCTGCTCTCCCCGAGCCCGACCATCAGGCCGGATTTCGTGAACATGGCCGGGTCGATCTCCTTGACCTTCGCCAGGAGCTGGAGCGACGCGAAATAGCGCGCTCCCGGCCGCACCTCGCGATAGAGCCGCGGCACGGTCTCCAGATTGTGGTTGTAGACATCGGGGCGCGCGGCAACCACGGTCTCGATGGCACCGGGCTTGCGCAGGAAATCGGGGGTCAGCACCTCGATGGTGGTCGTGGGTGCCGCAGCGCGGATGCCCCGGATGGTCTCGGCGAAATGCGCCGCCCCGCCGTCATCGAGATCATCGCGATCGACGGAGGTGACGACGATATGGGAGAGGCCGAGCTGGCCCACCGCCTCCGCCACATGGGCCGGCTCATGAGGATCGAGCTTGTCCGGCAGGCCCGTGGCCACATTGCAGAAGGCGCAGGCGCGGGTGCAGACGCTGCCCAGGATCATCACCGTGGCATGCTTCTGCTTCCAGCATTCCCCGATATTTGGGCAGGCCGCCTCCTCGCAGACGGTGTTCAGCTTGAGCCGGCGCATGAGCGCGCGGGTCTGCTCATACTCGTGCGAGATCGGCGCCTTGACCCGGATCCAGGCCGGCTTGCGCGGGATCGGCGAATCTGGCCGATCGAGCTTCTCGGGGTGTCGCGGGCGGAGCGCTTCCATGGGTTCAGATGTGGATGGCCCGGCCATAGGCGTCAAGCACGGACTCGTGCATGGTCTCCGACAGGGTGGGATGGGGGAAGATGGTCTCCATCAGCTCGGCTTCGGTCGATTCCAGCGTCCGGGCGATGGTATAGCCCTGGATCAGCTCGGTGACTTCGGCGCCGATCATATGGGCGCCCAAGAGCTCCCCGGTCTTGGCGTCGAACACCGTCTTCACCAGCCCCTGGGGCTCCCCCAGCGCGATCGCCTTGCCATTGCCGATATAGGGAAAGCGGCCGACCTTGACCTCGCGGCCGGCGGCCTTGGCCGCCGCCTCGGTCAGGCCAACGCTCGCTACCTGGGGCATGCAATAAGTGCATCCGGGCACGCGGCTGACATCGAGGGGATGGACGCCCTTGATCCCGGCGATGCGCTCGACGCAGAGAACGCCCTCATGGCTCGCCTTATGGGCCAGCCAGGGCGGACCGACCAGATCGCCGATGGCATAGATCCCCGGCTCGCCGGTGGCGCACCACTGATCGACGACCACATGGGTCTTCTCGACCTTCACCTTGGTGCCTTCGAGGCCGATGTTTTCCACATTGCCGACGATGCCGATGGCGAGCACGACGCGATCGAAGCTCTCCTCGATCGCCTTGCCCCCCGCTTCGATGTTGGCCGTCACGCTGTCGCTGGCCTTCTTCAGCCCCTTCACCGTGGCGGAGGTCATGATTTTGATACCCTGCTTTTCGAAGGCCTTGCGGGCGAAGTCGGAGATCTCGGCATCCTCCACCGGCAGAATGCGGTCCAGAACCTCGACCACCGTCACCTCGGCGCCGAGATTACGATAGAAGCTGGCGAACTCGATGCCGATGGCGCCGCTGCCGACGACCAGCAGCCGCCTGGGCATGCGGTCGGGGAGCATCGCCTCCTTATAGGTCCAGATCAGCTTGCCGTCGGGTTCCAGCCCGGGCAGGGAGCGCGCCCGGGCCCCGGTGGCGAGGATGATATGCTTGGCCTGCACATCCACCGCTCCCGGCTTGTCGCCTGATTTCTCGATCGCGAGCTTGCCGGGGCCGGCAAGGCGGCCATGGCCCTCGATCACCGTGATCTTGTTCTTCTTCATCAGGAATTTCACGCCATTGGAGAGCTGGTTCGCAACCTTGCGCGAGCGCTCGACGATCTTCTTCAGATCGAAGCTCACCTCCTTGGCGGAGAAGCCGTACTCGCCCAGATGGTTCATCAGATGGGCGATCTCCGAGGTCTTGAGCAGCGCCTTGGTTGGAATGCAGCCCCAATTGAGGCAGATGCCGCCGAGGAGATCGCGCTCGACGATCGCCGTCTTCATCCCGAGCTGCGCCGCCCGGATCGCCGCGACATAGCCGCCGGGGCCCGAGCCCAGCACGACGAGATCGAAGGAGGCATCGGCCATGGTCTCAATTCCCTAGTGAATGCGTCGCCTCGGCGGACATGACGAGAAGAGCTGCCATCACAGCAGCATGGTGATCGGATCCTCGACCAGCTTCTTGAAGGCCGCGAGGAATTCGGCGCCGATCGCGCCATCGAGGACGCGATGATCGACCGAAAGAGTGCAGGTCATCACCGTGGCGATGCCCAGAGCTGCTCCCTTGACCACGGGCCGCTGCTCACCGGCGCCTACCGCCAGGATAGCGCCCTGGGGCGGGTTGATCACCGCCTGGAACTCGCGGATGCCGAACATGCCCAGATTGGAGATGGAGAATGTGCCCCCCTGGAACTCCTCGGGCTTCAGCTTGCCCTCCTTCGCCTTGCCGGCGAGGGAGCGCATCTCGTTGGAGATGGTGGCGAGCCCCTTCTGGTCCGCGCCGCGCACGATCGGCGTGATCAGCCCGCCAGGGATGGCGACGGCGACGGAGATATCCACCGCGTCGAACATCACAGCACCTTCCTCCGAATAGGCCGCATTGGCCGTCGGCACCTTGCGGAGCGCGAGGGCCGAAGCGCGGATGACGAAGTCGTTGACTGAGAGCTTGAAGGCGCCCTCGCCCTTCTCCGGCGCTTTGGCATTGAGCTCGGCCCGCAGCTTCATGAGCTGGTCGATCTCGCAATCGATGGAGAGGTAGAAATGCGGCACCTGCTGCTTGGCTTCCACCATGCGTCGCGCGATGACTTTGCGCATGGTGGTGGCCGGAACGAGGTGATAAGGGGTCGTGCCTGCGATCGCTGCAGCCGAGAGCGCAGGTGCTGATGCGAGGGCTGGCGCCGCCGCGGGCGCTACGGCAGGTGCGGCGGCAGGCCGGGGCGCAGGACCCCGTGCCTTCGCCGCCTCGATATCCGCCTTCACGATCCGGCCATGGGGGCCGCTGCCGTTGAGGCTGCGCAGATCGATGCCGCCCTCCGCCGCGAGGCGCCGGGCGAGAGGGCTCGCGAAGACGCGCTCGCCTGGGGGGCGAGCCGCAGGCGCCGCTGCCGGCGTGGCCTGCGGCGCAGCCGGCGGGCTCGGTTGCGGGGCAGCTGGCGCCGCTTGCGGCGCGGCGACAGCCGGTGCCGGTGTTGGCGCTGGCGGCGCAGTTGGCTTCGGCGCCGGTGCGGCGACGGCCGAGGGATCCTCGCCCTCGCCGAGGATCACGGCGATGGGCTCGTTCACCTTCACGGCCTCGGTGCCCGCGGGCACGAGGATCTTCTGCAGCTTGCCTTCATCGACCGCCTCGACCTCCATGGTCGCCTTGTCGGTTTCGATCTCGGCAACGACATCGCCTGCCTTGACCTCGTCGCCCTCGTTCTTCAGC
>DATFRE010000680.1:0-9359 GCA_035263545.1 Dongiaceae bacterium | reverse complement strand
GGTGACCGCGAGGATGCCGCCGGGCTTCAGCGCCCGCATATAGCTCGCCATCGCCTCGCGCGTGTAGTTGTAGTTCTCGAAGATCGTCGTGCCTCCGGCGTTGGAGAGGCCCGTGGAATCGGCGAGGCTGAGATCGACGATGTCGAAGCTCGACGGCACCTGGGGCGCATAGAGCCGTCCGGCAAAGGGGACGAGGTGGATGCGCGGATCGTCCAGCATATGGCCGGTGAACTGGGCGATCTGAGGATCGCGCATCGCCTGCAGCACCAGGGGATTGCTTTCGGCCACGGTGACCGAGGTCGCCCCGCTGCGCAGCGCCAGGCTGGTGGAGATGCCGCCGCCGAACTGCACGACGAAGACCCTGGGATCGTGCTTCGCCACATAGGGCAGATACATCGGCAGGAAGCGGAAATAGGCGGTCTCAGCCTCCGGCAGGGCCTTGATGATGCCGATGGGGCCGTCGCCATCGATGAACATGCCGAGATAGGCATTGGTCGGCATGGTCTTCAGGTTGATGGCGGCCATGTCGGAGAGGCCGGGGGCGAAGTGGAAGTAGGAGCTGCGATAGATCTGGAGATCGCCGAAGGGGCTCGCCGCCTCGTAGATGCGCTCGGCGTCGGGGAAGTTGCGGGCGTAGCTGACGCCCTTATAGGGCGAGCTCACGATCTGCGGCAAAGAGAGGTTGAGAGCCACGCCGAACGCGCCGGCGATCAGCAGCAGGACGAGGCCGCTGGTGTCGCGCTGGAGACGGAACCAGGAAAGGCCGCTGAGGAACCAGAGGGCCAGCGGTACCAGCAGAAGACGCTCCGGCGGCAGGAAATAGAGCGCGCCCAGGAAGGCGAGGCCGCCCAGGCCGGAGCCGAGCAGATCGGAGAAATAGACCCGTCCGAAGGATTTCTGCCCGCGCAGGAAGGCAAGCCCGAGGAAGACCGCACCCGGAAGGAAAGGGGAGAAATAGAGCAGGAAGTTGGCGAGCAGCCGGAGCTTCTGCTGCGGATCGGAGACCAGGAAGATGGGGTTGAAGGGCACCTGCTGGGCGAGGCCGTTGGCCGCCGCCAGCAGGGGGCCGAAGAGGAGCAGGCAGATCTTGGCGAGAAGGTCCTGGTGCCGCTCGATCCACGCCTTGCCCACGCACATCACCGCCGAGGCGATGCCGAAGCCGAGCATGGCGATGGAGATCACCAGCGAGCCGAAATGGGCCCAGCTCGCGATGGAGAAGACGCGCATGACCGCGATCTGCAGCGCGATGATCGCGCCGGCGATCAGCCCGACCGAAACATAGAACAGGACGGAAGTGCCGGGCCGTGCGGCGACGGCACCGGCGCTTGCCATGCTTCCAGCGCCCGAGCTGGCCAAACCGCCGGCGGTGCCGGCCGGGCTGTCAGCTACCAGGTGCCGCCTCCGGCCTTGGTGAAGGGCACGAAGTTGACGATCTTGCCGTTATAGATGTCGCGCCGCGTCACGGTGACATTGCCCGCGGCATCGACCTCCTTCTTCACCTCGAGCACATGCTGGCGGCCCGGCGGGCCGATCGGAATCACCATGATGCCGCCGGCCTTCAGCTGCTGCAGCAGCGGCGGCGGGATGTGGTCGATGCCGCAGGTGACGATGATCTTGTCGAAGGGCGCCGCGTCGGCCCAGCCGAAATAGCCGTCGGCGATCTTGGTGTGGATATTGCCGAGCTCGGGATAGCCGGCGGCGGTCAGCTTCTCGTAATTGGCGGCGCTGCGCTTGCCCAGGGGCTCGATGATCTCGATGGTATAGACCTGATCGGTCAGGTGGGAGAGCACCGCCGACTGGTAGCCCGAGCCGGTACCGATCTCGAGCACCTTCTCGCCCGGCTGCACGTCGATGGTCGAGGTCATGCGCCCGACCAGATGCGGCCCGGAGATGGTGACGCCATAGCCGATATCGAGGAAGGCATGGTCATAGGCCCGCGACCGGTTGCGGTCGAGCACGAAATCCTCGCGGGGCGTCAGGAGATAGGCCCGAAGCTCCTTCTCCCGCCAGACATCCTTGTTCTCGATCATTGCCTGGGCCCGGTCGAAGCGCCAGGCGAGCATCTTGGGGTCCTCATGGCGGGTCTGGACCATGAAGTCGACGAACTTCTGCTTCGAATCGATCGGCGGCTGGGGCAGATCGCTGAGCTTGAAGGGCGTGGTGGTGGTCACGGACACGGCGGTCGTCTGGGCCAGGGCCGGCCCGGCGGCAAGCGCTGAGGAGAGCGCGATCGCCGGCAGCAGGACCGAGGCGAGCCATTTCCGGGAGAAGCGGCAGAGCGGCAAAGGAAAATCTCCGATTCGCGAAGGGGTTAATCGCGGGCGACTATGCCGATGCGTCGCCGGCTTGTCCATAGATGGCCCCTTCACAACCGGGGGAGATAGCTCAATTCTTGCACATTAAGTTTCAGTAATGGGCAGAGCTTTCTCCATTATGGCCGGCTCCGTCGCCCCGTTCCTTCGGCGGGATGCCACTTTCTGTACCATCATGGCCGGGCGAAGTCCCGGCCATCCAGGTCGATCCGCAAGAACCGGCGCGGCTGCCATGCCTCGCTCCCTCTGCCGTCATGGTCGGCGCAGGCCGACCATCCATGAGTTTGCCTGCCACGAATCGGCCAGATGACCGCGGCCTGGGACATGGCAAGACGTGGATGGCCGGGACAAGCCTGGCCATGACGAGTGGGGGCGCATCGGGTAATGAATTCGCTGCTCCAAGACGCACCGACTCGGTGACCGGACGAGCCGGTCAAGACAACGGATTCTTAAAGACTGATCCTTACGTTCCAATAAGAGGCGCGTTCGAGGGACATCATTACCGGGGTGCCGTTAATACTGCATCAATGGGTTCGGACCGACCCCTTAATGATTCTCCGTTACATTACTTGCGCTCTCTTGATCTGAGCCAGGAAGATAGCGAGGAAAACGAAGGCCTGATGTGCAGGCGGGCTCTCCATCAGCAGTTCGCAGGTCGGGGGAATCCAAGTGGGGAAAATGTTAATCGGTGCTCACCCAATTCCGAAATATTACCATAGGCATCGTCCTTCTTTTCTCCGAGTAGCGTGGCTCTTGAGCGCTGCCGCTCTGCTTTGGCTTTGTGCGCTGGCTGACGTTTCGAACGCCAAGGCCGCCGCTGCATTCGTACAAGTGAGCGCGGCCACGCCCCAGGTCAATGAGTCCCGGGTCGGCGTGACCTACGCAAAGGCACAGGTAGCGGGGGACACCAATATCGTTGCGATCGGATGGAAGGACGCGACATCGGACATCATCTCAGTCATCGATTCCTCAGGAAACACGTATCATCCCATCTCGACGGCGCGCGGCAACGGCCTTAGCCAGGCGATCTACTATGCCAGGAACATCAAGGCTGCTAGCGCCGGTGCAAATACCGTGACCGTCAGCTTCAACACGACGGTACCGTTCATCGACATCCGCGCCACCGAATACAGCGGCCTCGATCGGGGAAATCCGCTTGATGTCTTTCACTCTGCTTCAGGAACGAGCGCCGCGCCGAACAGCGGGCCGGTCACGACGACCGCAGCCCAAGAGGTGATCTTTGGAGCCGGCACGACGACCGGTGAGTTCTCGGCAGCGGGAACCGGCTTCACCCGTCGCATCATCACGACACCGGATGGCGACATTGCAGAAGACAGGTTTGTGACGGCGACGGGAAGCTACAGTGCAACGGCTACGCTCGGCGGCTCTGCAGCCTGGATCATGCAGGTCGTGGCGCTCAGGAACGCGGGCCAGGCGCCGACCGGAGTCGACGTCGTCACGCACCACAATGACCTCCAACGGACGGGGTGGAATTCGCAGGAAACGGTCCTTACAGCATCGAATGTCAGCAGTGCGACCTTCGGCCTGCTGCATTCCGTCGCGCTCGACGATCAGGTCGATGCGCAGCCCCTGGTGCTCACAAACCAGTCGATCAGCGGGGTGCAGGGGAACCGCACCGTCATTTACGTCGCGACGGAGGGGAATACGGTCTATGCCATCGACGCCTCGAGCGGCACCGTGCTCCTGCAGAAGAATTTCGGGCCGCCCGTGCCGAAGTCGGCGTTCGGCTATTGCAACTTCAATCCGGTTCATATCGGAATCAACTCGACGCCAGTCATTGACCGCGCGGCGGGCATGCTATTTGTCGTAACTTACACGTCCAATGGAGGTGTTCCGACCTACCGCTTGCACGCCCTCAGCTTGACGACGCTCGCCGATACGATCCCGTCTGTCTACGTGACCGCCTCACACAGGCTTACCAACAGAACGACCGCCACCCTTCAGGCAGGCAAGAACCGGCAACGGGCCGCTCTCCTCGAGGCCAATGGAAACGTCTACGCGGCATTCACCAGCTTTTGCGACCTCTATGCGAATGTTTCGCGCGGCTGGGTTCTTGGCTGGAGCGCGAGCACGCTGCAGCCGCTGGCAGCGAACCAGCTGAATGACAAGCTGGCCACTTCGCCGAACAACAAGTTCTTATCGACCGTCTGGATGTCGGGCGCTGGCCTTGCGGCATCCGCAGACGGCGGGGTTTTCTTTGCGACGGGCAATTCCGACAACGGCAGCTACGACAGTGTGAACAATCTGTCGGAGAGCGTGGTCAAGATGTCCAGCGACCTCGCTAGTGTCATGGACTTCTTCACGCCATCGAACGTAAACACGATGGGCGATAACGATCTCAGCGCCGGCGGCGTGCTGCTCATCCCGACCCAGAGCGGTCCGATTCCGAACCTTGCCGTCGCGGTCGGCAAGGATGGCAGAATGTTTTTCATGAACCAGCAGAACTTGGGGAAGTTCACCTCCGGCGGCGCCGACAAGGTTCTCGGAACTTTTCATGTCGGTGGGCGCTGGTGCGCCGAATCCTACTATACGGGTTCTGATGGCGTGGGACGCGTCGTCACCAGCGCCGGAAATACCATCATCAGCTGGAAACTCCAGACCTCCCCCAGCGTCACCCTCGTCAAGGAGAGAACGTTTTCCGCTCTCGTCTCCGGCCAGGACCCAGGATTCTTCACCTCTGTCTCATCGAACGGGACCCAACCCGGTACGGCTGTCATTTGGGCCGTGTCACGCCCGACCAATACGAACCCCGCCAACCTCCTGCTCTATGCCTTCAACGCGGCCGACGGCTCCCTCCTATTCTCGGCGACGGCAGGGACGTGGCCGAATCCGGGAAACGCAAATATTGTGCCGGTCGTCGCTAACGGGCAGGTGTTTGTAGCGCGCAACCAACAGCTCGCTATTTTCGGTCCGATAACACCGGGCGCCACGACTGCCACATCAGTGACAGGCGCCACGGCGGCCACCTCGGCAGTGACATCGCAAGACCCGGCGTCGGAAAGCCGCGTGTCAGGCTGGGTCGTTCACATGAAGGGAGCCGAGTTCGTTCTCCGGAAACGCAACGGAGATCACGTAACGATCGATGCCAAGCCGGCCCAGGCCGCGCTTCAGATCGCGCCGATCGGCATGGAAGAAGCGATTACCGCGGAAGGCTACTATGACGCTCAGGGTCTGTTGCATGCGCAGACAATCGTGCGCGCAAAGGACTCCCGGGATCTCTGGCCGCCCGATCGTGTCGGCAACTGAGTAAGCTGGAGGTCACCTATCGCGTCATAGCGGGGACAAGCGCGGCCATGACGAGTGGGGGACAGTCGGGTAATGGCCGGTTCGGGGCTCGGCTTGCCAAGCCGGGGGTCCTGGGCTAGGGATGCGACCCCGATCACAACCACCAGCATCGCGATGGATGCCAGCCAGTTCGAAGCCTGCGCCGATGCCGTTCTCGCCCGCCTGCAGCAGGCGGTCGAATCGGCGGCCGGCGATGCCGTGGATGCCGAGCTGGTGGGCGGCATCCTGACCCTCGAGCTCGAGGCGGGCGGCATCTATCAGATCAACAAGCACCTCGCGAGCCGCCAGATCTGGCTCTCCTCGCCGGTGAGCGGGGCCTGGCATTTCGCCTGGAGCGAGAGCGAGGGGGGCGCCTGGCGCGCCACCCGCGGCGGAGAGAGACTGGAAGATCTCCTGGGGCGGGAGCTCACCGAGAGCCTGGGCGAGGCGGTCGCGCTTGACTGACGCGCAGGGCGTCCAGCGCCAGCGGCTGATCGGCCTCCGCCCTCTCCTCGCCCGGTTGGCGCCCTATCGCTGGCAGGCGCTGGGCGCGCTGGTCGCCATGGCCGTCTCCGCCGGGATGGTGCTGGCCTTCGGCCAGGGCCTCAGATACCTGATCGACCAAGGCTTCCGTGCCCATGATCCGGGGCTCCTCGACCAGGCGGTGCTGATCGTCTTCGCCTCGACCGTGCTGCTGGCCGTTGCCAGCTTCTGCCGCTTCTTCCTGGTGAGCTGGGTGGGCGAGCGGGTGGTGGCGGATCTGCGGCGGCAGGTCTTCGCCCACCTCCTGACCCTCTCGCCCGCCTTCTACGAGTTGACCCGCACCGGCGACATCGTCTCACGTCTGACCACCGACACGGCTGTGCTGCAGACGGTCACCGGCTCCTCGCTGCCCTTCATCATGCGCAACGCCATGATGTTCCTCGGCGGGGCGGTGCTGCTGTTCACCACCAGCCCCGAGCTCACGGGGGTGGCCGCCATCGTCGTACCCCTGGTCGTGATCCCCATCATCTTCTTCGGCCGGCGCGTTCGGCGCCTGGCCCGCGCCATGCACAAGCAGGTGGGCGAGATCGCCGCCGAGGGGAGCGAGAGCCTACACGGGATCCGCACCATCCAGGCCTTCGGCTACGAGGTGAACGCGGTCGGAACCTATGCCGGGCATCTCGGCCTCGCCTCGGCCTCCGCCCGGCGCTGGATGGCGGCGCGCGCCGCCCTTACCGCTGTGGTGATCCTGCTGGTCTTCGCGGCGATCAGCATCGTGCTCTGGGTCGGCGGCCATGACGTGCTCGCGGGGCGGATGAGCCCGGGCCAGCTCTCGACCTTCATCTTCTATGCCGTGGTGGTGGCGCTCGCCGTCGGCGGGATGGGGGAGGTGATGGGCGATCTGCAGCGCGCGGCCGGTGCCATGGACCGGCTGTCGGAGCTGCTCGCCACCCGGCCGGAGATCACCGCCCCCGCGCATCCGCGCCCGCTGCCGGAACCGGCGAAGGGCGTCATCGCCTTCCGCTCCGTCGGCTTCGCCTATCCCACCCGTCCCGACCGGCGCGTGATCGACGATTTCGACTTGGAGGTGGCCGCCGGGGAGAAGCTCGCCCTTGTGGGTCCCTCGGGCGCCGGCAAGACCACCATCTTCCAGCTTCTGCTCCGCTTCTACGATCCCCAGCAGGGAAAGCTGCTCTTCGACGGCGTCGATATCGCTGCGGCCGATCCGGCGGCACTCCGCCGGCGCATCGGCCTGGTGCCGCAGGAGCCGGTGATCTTCTCCTCGACCGCGGTCGAGAACATCCGCTACGGCCGGCCTGAGGCGAGCGATGCCGAGGTACGGAAAGCGGCGGAGGCCGCCCATGCCGCGGAGTTCCTCGACCGTCTGCCGGAAGATTTCGCGACCCCGCTCGGCGAGCGTGGCGTCAGGCTCTCGGGCGGGCAGCGCCAGCGCATCGCCATCGCCCGCGCTTTGCTGCGCCGGCCCGCGCTGCTGCTCCTCGACGAGGCAACTTCGGCGCTGGACGCCGAGAGCGAGCGCGTGGTGCAGGATGCCCTCGCCCGGCTGATGGAGGGCCGCACCACCATCGTCATCGCCCATCGGCTCGCCACGGTGCAGAGCTGCGATCGCATCGTCGTCATGGATCACGGCCGGATCGTGGAGACCGGCAGCCATGCGGAGCTCGTCCGCCGCGAGGGCCTTTACGCACGCCTCGCGGCCCTCCAGTTCAATTTCGGCGTGGAGCCGGAGAGCACTTCAATCGCCGAGCGGGCCTGAGCCGCCCATCCGCGCGTCGAAGCCTCCAACTTCGTTCTTGACGTATACGCGTTTTCACATGTATATTATGGATTTGACGTCAGCAGGAGAGCTTCCCTGTAGATTGTCTGCAGAAACAGGAACTGTGGCCGGGCGGTCACAGATTTCGAGAGAGGCCGCGACGCCCGACAAAGTCGAACACCTGTCTAGGAAAGAGCGCGCCGGCCGTCAGCGCTGATCGAGCTTCAGCTCGATGCGGCGGTTATGGCGGTAGGCGTCGTCGGTGTCGCCCTGCACCAGCGGGCGGAACTCGGCGAAGCCCGCGGCAACGAGCCGGTTCGGCGGGATGCCCTGATCGATCAGGAACCTCACCACTGCGATCGCGCGTTCCGTCGAGAGCTCCCAGTTGCCGGCCTGATAGGGCCGCTTGTCGGTATGGCCGTCGACCCGCAGGATCCAGTCGATATCGGGCGGGATGCGGGCGGCGATGTTCTTCAGCGTATCGGCGAAGGCGGCGAGCTGGTGCTTTCCTTCATCGCCGATCTCGGCCGAGCCGGTGTCGAAGAGCACCTCCGACTGGAAGATGAAGCGGTCGCCGACGATCTGGATGTCGGGCCGGTTGCCCAGCACCTCGCGGAGCTTGCCGAAGAATTCGGAGCGGTAGCGGGCGAGCTCCTCGACCTTGTTGGCGAGCGCCTCGTTGAGGCGCTTGCCGAGATCGACGATCTGCACATCTTGGGCCTTGGCCTTCGCTTCCGAGGCGTCGAGGGCGGTGACGAGCCTGGCGAGCTGCTGGCGCAACGAGAGAAGCTGGGCGTTCAGCATCTCGATCTGCAGCTCGGACTCGGCGCGTAACCGCTTCTGCTCCTCCGTCTCCGTTTGGCTCTGGGTCAGCTGCTGCTGCAGCTTGTCGCCGGCGGTCTGCTGGGAAGCGATCTGCTCCTGAAGGCTGCTGCTCGCGCTCTGGCTGGCGGCGAGCTGCTTCTGCAGGTCCTCACGCGCGCTCTCAGCCTCGGCCAGCTGCTTCTTCAGCTGCTGGTTGGCGATCTGACTGTCCGCGAGCTGCTTCTGCAGCGCGGCATTCGCGCTCTGGCTTTCCCCGAGCTGCTTTTGCAGCGCGTCGCCGGCGGACTGGGTGGTGTTGACCTGCTGGTTCAACGCCATGATCTGCTGCTGGGCCGCATCGAGCCGGGATTGGAGATCGGCCGCACTGCCCTGGCTGGCGGCGAGCTTCTGGGTCAGGCTCGCGATCTGCTGCTGGGCCGCGGCGAGCTTGGCCTGGAGATCCGAAGCCGCACCCTGGCTGGTCGTCAGCTTCGTGTTCAGATCCTCGGTGGCGATTTCGCTGGTCTCGAGCTTCTGGCGCAGCTCGTCGCGCAGGCTCTCGAGAACCGCGATGTCGCCGAGCAGCGTTTTGACCTTGTCCTGGTCGGCGGCAATCGCCTTGTAGGCGTCGGCGAGCTTGCCATCGACGGCGGCCTTGGCCTCGGCCGCGGCCTTGGCGGCTTGAGCCGCCTCGTTCT
>DATFRE010000679.1:0-2312 GCA_035263545.1 Dongiaceae bacterium | reverse complement strand
CCGGCGCGCCGCTCATAGGAGACCGCATAGACGGCGGAACGGGCGCTGAGCAGAGGATCATCGGAGAGCGCGATGCCGGCGGGAAGAGCCGTCGGATCGAAATTGACGTCGCGGCAGACTCCCTCCCCCTCGCCCACCAGCCGCTCCACCGTCAGGGTTCCGACATCGACCTTCTCCCGATCCGCGGGCCAGGCGAGGGTCGCATCATTGGTCGGGTCACTGGGCTGGCCGATGGTCACGACCAGACGCCATTGCAGCGGCCCCTTGGCGATGCGGGTGATCAATGCGTCGAACAGATAGTTCTTGTCTGCCGGAGCAGCGGCCTTGAGGTCCGCGGCCTCGAAGGGCTGGAGCGGCACCATCGACCAGCGCACCGGCGTCGATCGCCCGCCCGCGTCGACGAAGCGGAAGGCATTGAGGCCGTTATAGGTGGCATTGTCGAAGCCCGAGGAGGGTGCCTGGGTGGTGATCATCCCCAGCGCCCGGGCGCTCTCGGGATGGCGGTCCAGAAAGGCCTTCACCGCCGCGGGGTCGGGCTTGCCGGTCGCCGGATCGGGGCGCGTGGCCAGCAGCAGCTCGTAGAGGCCCTCCGCCGTGTTGACGGGAAAAACCGGGATGTTGATCATGCCGGTGCGCCATTCCTCGCCATCCGGCAGGGTGAATCTGAGGGCCATGCTGCGGACGGTATCCGGCGCATCGGCGACGAAGGGCTGGCCGCCGGAGAACGCGAAGCGGCCGATGAGGGGGATGCGGCCGGCCTGGAAGACGACGGCCTTCGACAGGCGCTGGCCCTGGCCGTTGCTGTCGAAGACGCCGATGAGACAGAGGCCCTTGGCATGATTGCGGCGAAAGCCGGGATAGGTGCCGTTCACCGCCTGGAACCTGTCGGTGACCTTGATCGGCGTCAGGCGCTCCGGCGACAGCCACCCGCCCGTGTAGGCGAAGCCCGCCAGAACGATGAACAGGATGAAGCCGATCGCCGCCAGCCGGAGCAGCAGCGAAATGGGGGCCAGGGGTGGCGGTGCCGATTCCGTCATGGCGAATCGGTTTGCGGTGAGTACAGCATTCGTCTCTGGTCTCCCCTTGTCGAGAACCTTGCCGCAGACACGCCGACGGCGGTTCCAGTCACGCTACCGTCACTGCCGATTAAATAGGGCAACGATCGCAAGACTCAATGCGCGGGCGGATGCTATGAACGAGGCGCGCTGCATCGCGGGGGCCATTCGTTATCGTCATTCTCTGGATATTGGCGTTCCTCATCGGCGTCGCCTTCATCGTCTGGGGTGCGGAAGCCTTCGCCGAACATCTCGGAACGGCCGCCATACACCTGGGAATCAGCGCCTTCGCGCTCGCTTTGCTCCTCGCCGGCGCAGAGCCGGAAGAACTCGCGACGGTCGTTGCCGCGGCGCTGCATGGATCTCCGGGGATCGCGTTGGGCGATGTGATCGGCGCTAATGTGGCGATCTGCCTCGTGGCGCTCGGCGTCGGCGCCGTGATCGCGCCTCTTCCCTTCCGCAAGGCCGTCATGCGCTATGCGCTCCTCGGTCTTCCCCTGCGCGCGGCCGGCTGCTGGATCGCCTGGGACGGCCGGGTCACACGCATCGAGGGCGCCTTTCTCGTTTTTCTCTACGTTCTCTATGTCGCGGTCATCTGGTCCCTCGAGCGCCATCCCCCGGCGCTGGGCGAGGTGCATGAGCTGGAAGAGGCCCGCGAGACGGCAACCGCCGGAGCGCCCGCCAAGCGTGTCGGCCGCGAGCTCGGCATGGTGCTGGCCGGAGTGGTCGCCATGGCGGGCGGCGCGAGCCTGCTGGTCGAGGCCGTGGAGCGCATGGCGAATCTCGAATCCACCCAGATGGCTCTGGGGCTGACCCTTGTGGGCTTCGCCACGGCCTTCGAGCTGGTGGTGCTGGCCTGGTCGGCCTCGCGGCGCGGCGCCTCGGAGGCCGTCGTCGCCGGCGTCGTCGGCTCCTTCGCCTACAACGTCACGATGACCCTGGGCGCGGGCGCGCTTGCGCGACCGCTGGTGATCGCCGACGCCAAGGCTCTTCACCTCCCATGGCTTGCGATGCTGGCCTCACTCGGCCTGGTGATCCTACTGGCAGCACCCGTCGGTCGGCTCGGGAGGCCGGCGGGGATCGCGCTGCTGGCAGCCTATCCGCTCTTCCTGCTCGTGGTTCTCCTTCGCTGAGACCCAGAAGAACTGCAAAGGGCCCGGGCCTCCGCCCTCCCCGTTTGCCGTGCTAAGCTGCGGGTACGGGCCTCCCGGGGCAGGAGGCGGTCGCGCTGCGACACGGGCCCATAATCGACATGCA
>DATFRE010000678.1:0-27522 GCA_035263545.1 Dongiaceae bacterium | reverse complement strand
CCCCGGTAACGAGAACGCGCTTGTCCTTCAGGTCGTTGAGCATCGGCGCCTCTCTTATGCAGCTGTCAGGGCTGGCGAGGCTCCAGCAATGGGCGGGAAATTCAACCGCCTTTCGCGCCCCAATGCCGGATCAGCGGCCCGTCGGGCCCATGGACCGGGTCGGCCTCGGGCAGCGCGACCTTCTTCACCTTGGCCCGGGCCTCGGGGTGATCGGCGGGCGTGCCCTTGTTGAGATCGGGGCCGCGGCCGCCGGGATAGGCCCCGACCACCAGGAGATCCGGGCTCGCGCCGAGATTGCAATGGGCGACCCCGGCGGGGATCACAACCACATCGCCGGCGCTGACCTCCACCACCGGCCCGCCTTCCCCGCCGAAGCGCACCGCGGCATGGCCGGCCGCGATCCCCAGCACCTCATGGGCGGTGGCGTGGAAGTGATGATAGGGGTAGATGCCGTTGCGCCAGGCGCCGGGCCAGCCATTGCGGGCGAAGAGCTGCTCGAAGGTCTTGGCGGCAGCGCGCCCCTCGGCCTTTCCTTCGGGCGCAACGGCGCCGCGGTAGTGGATGAGGGGCAGCTCGGTCACCTCGGGAAAGCGATGCAACTCGGGCTTCGTCTCGGGCATGGGGCCTCCTCAGGGTCAGGTGCCGGGCTCTCGGGGCTTGCCGGCCATCTGGTCGCCCGTCAGCACGGAATCGGCCGGCTGCCGGTGGCCGGCGCTGGGCTCGATCGCATGGCGCATATCGCCCACGGGGGCCGGGGCGATGGGCGAGAGGCGGCGCATGATCGCCGCGTTCATCTCGGCGCCGAAACCAAAAATGATGGCGGCGACATAGAAGAACAAGAGGCTGAGCACGATGCCGCCCAGGCTGCCATAGGTGACGTTGTAGCTCGCCAGATTGTCGACATAGATGGAGAAGCCTGCGGCACCGGTGATCCAGAGCACGGCGGTGATCAGCGTGCCGGGCCAGATCTCGCCGAGCCGCGGCGGCCGGTTGGGTAAAAAGAGATGGAGCGCGATCAGCACGATCGTGGTCGTGGGGATGACGGCGCCATAGCGGATCCGGAACCAGGCGTTGCGGTCGAGCAGAATCTCGAAATGGTAATGGGCGAGAAGCCGCTCGATCACCGGGGCCAGCACAATGGCAAGCGACATGATGGCAATGGCGATCGCGCTCAGCACCACGAGGACGACGCTCTGCAGCCGCAGCAGGAAGACCGAGCGCGTTTCCGGCACGCCATAGCAGCGATTGAGCAGGAGCCGGAGCGCCTCCACCCCGCTGGAGGCCGACCAGATGGCGAAGAGGATGCCGAAGGTCAGCAGATCGCCGCGGGGATGGGTGATGATATTGGCGATGGTCGGGCCCAGCACCGAGGTTACCTCCGGCGGCAGGAACTCGAAGGTCATGTTGATGAACTTGCCAGCGCCCTCCGCCTGGCCGATGAAGCCGGCGATGGCGACGACGAAGATGAGGAAGGGAAAGAGCGCCAGGATCGACATGAAGGACATGTAGCCCGAGAGCTCCAACCCCTCATGGCGGATGAGGTTGACCACCGCCTCCCATATGGTCTCGCCGGCCGCGCGCAGCGAGCCCCAGGCCGTTAGGCGCTGCGTCCGCCGTGACCCGCTGCCGCGACTCCTCATGCTGCTGAAACCCTTGGCGACAGGGCTTCGCTCCCCGAAAGCGTGGTCCGCCGATCCTGCCCCAGCTACGGGGTGTCGATCAAAGGAAAGTGACAGCGGTGGAGATGGCTCGCCGATACCCGGTGGACCGCCGGCCGTTGCTGCCGGCAGAGGGGCTGGGCCCGGGGGCAGCGGGTGTGAAACTCGCAGCCCGCCGGCCTGCGGGCCAGGCTCGGCACCTCGCCCAGGAGCGGCACCTCCTCCCGGCGCTTGTCGGGATCGGGATGGGGCTGGGCGGCGAGCAGGCCGGCGGTATAGGGATGGGCGGCGCGCTCGAAGATCTCCCGCGTCGTCCCCTGCTCGACGAAGCGGCCCATATACATGATGGCCGTCTCGTCGCTCACATGGCGGACCACGGCGAGATTGTGGGTGATGATGAGATATGTCAGGCCGAGCTCGCGCTGGAGCCGCGTCATCAGGTTCAGGATCTCGCCCTGGACCGAGACGTCGAGGCCGGCCGTCGGCTCATCGGCGATGATGAGCTTGGGCGAGAGCGCGACGGCCCTGGCGACCCCGACCCGGCGGGCCTGGCCGCCGGAGAGCTGGTGGGGATAGCGCCCGGCGAAATCCCGGGGTAGGCCGACAAGTGCGAGGAGCCGGCGCGCCTCGGCATCGAGATCGCACCCGCCCAGCCCATGAATGACGAAGGGCTCGGTGATCAGGGAGCGCACCGTGCGCCGCGGGCTCAGGCTCGAGACCGGATCCTGGAACATCATCGCAACATCGCGGTGATAGGATTTCTCGCCCCGGGGATTGATCTTCAGCGGCTCCCGGCCCTCGAAGCGCACTTGGCCGCCGGCGATGGGCACGAGCCCGGTGATGGCGCGGCCCAGCGTGCTCTTGCCCGAGCCGCTCTCCCCCACCAGCGCCAAAGTCGTGCCGCGGCGAAGCCGGAAGGAGACGTCGAGCACGGCATCGAGAAAGCGGTTGGGCAGCTGGAGGAGGCTGGCCCGGATCGGCCCCATCATGCGATAGCGCACATGGAGGTTCTCGACCTCCAGCAGCATCTCGCCGGCGCCCGCGGGAGGGGTCTCCTGAAGAGCTGCTTCAGCCATCGCGGCGCTCCGCCAGGAGATGGCAGCGAGCGAGATGCGCCGGCCCCGCAGGATAGTCCGCCGGTTGCTCGACCCGGCAGCGGTCGAAGACGCTGGGGCAGCGCGCGGCGAAGACGCAGCCTGTGGGAATGCGCAGCAGATTCGGCACATCGCCGGTGATCGTCGGCAGCTCGCGGTGAACCTCCGCGATGCGGGCCGGATCGCATTCCAGCAGCGCCTGGGTATAGGGATGCCGGGGCCGGTGGAAGATGTCGCGCACGGTCCCCTGCTCCACCACCTCGCCGGCATAGAGCACCACGACGATGTCGCAGAGCTCGGCGATCAGGCCGAGATTGTGGGAGATGAACAGGATCGAGGTGTTGAACTCGCGCCGGAGATCGCGCAGGAGCTGGATGATCTGGGCCTCCAGCGTCACGTCGAGGGCGGTGGTGGGCTCATCGGCGATCAGCAGCTCGGGCCGCTCCAGCACGCCCATGGCGATGGCAATGCGCTGGCGCATGCCGCCGGAGAACTCGTGGGGATAGCGGCCCATCTGGCGCTCGGGATCGGGAATGCCGACCCGGCGTAGCATATCCGCGGCCTTGCGCCGCTTCTCGGCAAGGGAGAGGCTGCGCTCACGATACTGGATATCCAGCATCTGCAGCCCGATGGCCCGCACCGGGTTGAGGGAGGTCATCGGATCCTGGAACACCATGGAGAGCCGGTCGCCCCGGAGCGCGCGGAGCTCCTGGGGCTTCAGCCCCAAGAGCTCCCGCCCGGCGAAGCGCAGGCTTCCTTCGGTGATGCTGGCATTGCCCGACATCAGCCCCATGACCGCGAGCGCCAGCGTGGACTTGCCCGAACCGCTCTCGCCCACGAGGCCCACCACGCTGCCGCGCGGCACCTCGACGCTGACATTGCGCAGCGCCAGCACGGGGCCACGCGGCGTGCGGAACCGGACGCTGAGACCCTGCACCTCCAGGACATTGGCAGCCGGCGCGATGCTGGATGCGGGAAGGGCCATCGTTCAGACGATCCGGCGCAGCTTGGGGTCGAGGAGATCGCGTAGGGATTCGCCGAGAAAGGTGAAACCGAGCGTGGTCAGGATCAGCGGTATGCCGCCGGCAACCACGATCCAGGGCGCGTCGCGAATGCTCTCGAAGCCTTCCTGCAGGATGCGGCCCCAGCTCGGCGCCGGCGGCGGAATGCCGAGGCCGAGATAGGTGAGCCCCGCCTCCAGCGCGATCACCGAGGGGATATCCATGCTGGCGACGATGAAGAGCGGCCCGATGATGTTGGGCAGGATATGCACCAGAAGGATGCGCCCCGGCGAGCTGCCGAGTGAGCGGATGGCGAGAATGTACTCCGAGCTCTTGGTCGCGAGCGTGGCGGTGCGGATCAGCCGGCCATAGGCCGGGGTCTGGATCACCACCACCACGAACATGAGCGTCGGGATGCTGGGGCCCAGCAGGGTCATCACGGTCAGCCCCAGGATCACGGTCGGGAAGGAATAGATCGAATCGAACAGCAGCATCAGGAAGTTGTCGAGCCAGCGCGGCCCGTAGCCGGCGATCAGGCCCAGCATCAGGCCGATCACCAGCGCAATGGCGATCGAGCCGCCGCCGACGCCGAGCGCGATCTGGGTTCCGGCCAGCACACGGCTGAAGACGTCACGGCCCAGATTGTCGGTGCCGAAGACATGGCTGAAGGTCCCGTGGACGCCGTCGCCCCCGCCGACGAGCGCGAGCAGGGTCGGCGGCATGAAGCGCTCCGGCACCTTGATCTTGAAGGGGCTGTAGGGCGCGATCGACGGGCCGATGATGGCAAGCACGATGACCGTCAGCACGATCAGCAGGCCGAGCAGCCCCAGGGGATCGCCGCGCAGCCGGCGTACGATGCTGATCAGGAAGCCGGGTGCCTCCGGGATCAGCTCGACCGGGGCGAGAGCATCAGAAGGTTGCGCGGACACGGGGATCGAGCCAGGCGATGAGGAGATCGGCGATGGGCATGGCAAGAGCGAAGAGCGCGACGGTGGTCAGGACCGCGCCCTGCACGACCGGGTAGTTGTGGAGATAGGCGGCATCGACGATCAGCTTGCCGATGCCCGGGCGGGCGAAGATGTTCTCGGCGAAGACGGCGCTCGAGAGCAGGCCGCCGATAGCGAGCGCCAGCATGGTAATCGTGGGCAGGATGGCGATCCGAAGCGCGTAATGCAGGATGATCTTGGCCTCCGGCAGGCCGAAGGCCCGCGCCGTCCTGACATGATGCTCGCCCATCACCTCCAGCATCGAGGCCCGCACCAGGCGGGCCAGATAGCCGACCCATCCCAGGCCGACGGCGAAGCTCGGCAGCACCAGATGCCAGATCTGGTCGCCGAGATTGCCCGGATCGCCGGCGCCGATGACGGGGAACCAGTTGACCTGGATGGCGAAGAGCAGCAGGGCATAGATGGCGACGACGAAGGAGGGGATGGAGATCGTGCCGACAGAGATGACGCCCGTCACCCGATCGATCCAGCTGTTGCGTCTTATCGCGGAGTAGCAGCCGAGCGGAATGCCGAGTGCGGCCGACCAGCCCAGCGCCGTCAGGATCAGCACCAGGGTATAGGGCAGGTTCTCCATGATGATGGTGGCAACGCTGCGCTTGGTCACCGGATCGCTGCCGAGATCGCCCTGGACGATGCGGCCCAGGAACCTGGCGAGCTGCACCGGCACCGGCTGGTCGAGGCCCATCTCATGGTTGAGGTTGTCGCGCATCTCCTTGGTGGCGCGCGATCCCAGCATGATGGTCGCCAAGTCGCCGGGGATCAGATGGAGCGCCCCAAACAGCAGGCACATCGAGGTGATGCAGATCAGGATCGCGAGCCCGATCCGCTGCAGCGTGTAGATCAGCATGGGCGGTCAGGCTCTTCAATCACCGGAGCGCCCGCAGCACCCTCCCTCTCCCGCGCCAAGGCGCGGGAGAGGGAAAGCGAGGGAAGGCCCCACGATGAGCGGTGCTTCGCTATCCTCAGGCCTTCTTGAACAGGTCGACCCGCATCTCGCCGCCGGATTCGAAGGCGGGGGTGACCTTGTCGCTGCTGACATAGAACCAGGGATCGAAGGTGAGCCAGGCATAGGCGCCCGTATCCTCCATGATCTCCTGCATGCGGACATAGATCGCGTCGCGCTTGGCCTTGTCCGTCTCCGTCAGGCCCTGGGTCCACAAGGTCTCGAATTCCGGATCGGTCCAGCGTTCCCAGTTCCAGACGCCGACCTGGTCCTTCTTGAACCACTGGATCGCGTCGGAGGGATCCGGGGAGCAGCGATAGCGCATGATCCAGAGCTCGAGAGACTTCCAGGCATCGCCCTTCGACTCCAGGCCGAGATTCCAGAACGGACCGGAATCCGTCGGCTTGACCTTTGCATCGATGCCGATATCGCCGAGATTGGCCTGGATGATCTGGGCCGCCGCCACCTGCTCCGGCTGCGAGGTCACGGCCACGATCTCGAGGGAGAGGTTGGAGACGCCGGCCTCCTTCAGCAGTGCCTTCGCCTCGTCCGGGTTGTAGCTGTATTTGGAGCTCGGCCGGTGCCCCAGGATGCCCACCGGGACCACGCCGAAGGCCTGCGGCGAAGCGCCGGCATAGGCGCCGCCGATGACCGACTTGACATCGATTGCCCGCTGGATGGCCTTGCGCACGCGGATGTCCTTCAGCTTCGGATTCGACGTGTTCATGCCCATCCAGGTATAGAGCGGGCCCGGGAGATTGATCAGCTTGGAATTGGCCGGCGGCGACTTCTCGTAGCGCGCCGCGGTTTCGAGGCCGATATTTGAGACATCGATCTCATGCGCCTCGAAGGCGAGCTCTGCCGCCTTGGCATCCTCGATATCGATCAAATGGACCTCGGAGAAGGCCGGCTTGGTGCCTTTCCAGTCCGGATTGGCGGTCAGCACCAGCTTCTGCTTCGGCGTCCAGGACGCCAGGTGATACATGCCGAGCTCGGCCGGCAGCTGGGTCGTGAACTTCTGGTCCTTCAGCTTCTCCATCGCCGCCTTGGGCAGGATCGTGCCCGATTCCGAGGCGACCCCCATGAGGAAGGTGCCGTCGAAGGGCGCCTTGAGGACGATCATGCCGCTGTACTTGTCCTTGACGTCGACATGGTCGAGGGTCGGCCAGCGCGAGTTCCAGTCCGACTTCAGCATGCGCTCGAAGGAGTATTTGACGTCGTCGGCGGTCAGCTCGCCGACATTGTTGCTCCACATCAGCCCCTGCTTGAGCGTGAAGGAGATGTGCTTCGGGTCGTCGTCCTGGGTGATCTTCTCGACATATTCCGAAGGCTGCCAGCCCCAGGGCTTGTCGCCATCCTTGACCGGCACGGCCAGGCGCGGCATGCAGGCATAGAGCGTGGTGGTCTCCGCGCTGCCGATCATATAGCCCGGGTCGAGGATTTGGATGTCCTCGACCATGCGGACCTTGACGATGTCGCCCTCGACCGCCAGCACATTCTCGGGCTTGATGCCCAGCGCCGTGAGGGTTGCCATGGCAGCCGCGCTCTGCAGCAGGCCGCGGCGTGATAGTTCAAGCTTGCTCATCTCTCACTCCCTGATTTCTTACGGTTTCTTTCAGACCAGCTTTGGGCCCTTCGGGCGCGTCCCGGTTCCCGGGGGGTCTCCCGCCCGGCCCGCCGGCGCCCCCGAAGGGGCGGCGCGCGCGACCGGACACTCGATCCATGATCTATCGCAACTCGGGTCCCGCAACCAGACCCTGCAGCGACGGTCCTGGAAACCTTGCAGCTTTGCCCCCCGCGATGCAAGGGGAGCGGCAGAACGGGCCAAAACGGGGCGGTTACGGAACAGGCGCGCTGCACCTCTCAGAGCCCCACCCGCGGCAGATCGCGGTTGATCGTGCGCGTGAAGATCCGCCGCTCGGCCCCCGAGGCATCCTCCTCATAGGCGTCCAGGGTCACGCTCAGATGGAACCGCTCGCGGCTGCCGGTGAGCCGGGTACGGCTCACCGTGCGCAGGGCCCAGCCGCCCCGCCGCATGGCATAGCGCCATTCGATCTCCGCCACGGCGCTGAGGGGATCGCCCTCGACCTGCTCGAAGCGCTCGACACCGCCGCCGTCGATGATGAGGCCGTCCTCCTCCAGCCGCCAGGAGCCGGGGTCGCGATGGATCGTCACCACTGTCCGCCCGGTGGTTGCATCCTCCTCCACCACCCGCTGCCGCCGGCCCTTGCGAAGCAGGCTGTGCGCCACATTGGGGGCGGCCTGCGGCGGCGGGAAGGAACGAGGCGCGCCATCGCCGGCGGCCGCCGCGCGGACCGGCAGATCCAGCCGGCAATCGGCGGGATGGAGCGTCATGGTCACGGGTGCGGGCGCCGGCCAGAGGATCGGCCAGTAATTGGTCGAGAGCGCGAGGCGCAGCCGGGGGCCGGCGGAGAGAAGCTGGCCGAGATCGTTCAGGCGGAAGGTCACGGTCTCCACCTTGCCCGGCTCCATGGGATCGTTGCGGTCGTAGCCGTGGCGGCGCGTGAGGTTGAGAATGCCATAGGAGCTCAGGGTCGAGGCACCCTCCGGCGACACTTCGCAAAGCCGCGCGGTGATGATGCCGACCGGCTGGTCGATGGCAAGGCGAAGGGTCAGCTCCGGCGTGCCCAGGAGCTCCAGCGGCTTCTCCAGGGGCGACGTGTCGAAGACGAGAGAGCGGCCGTCATCGGCGCGCTGGTCGATGGGCAGCTCGCCGGGATTGCCATAGGGGCACCATTCGCCGGTGGTGATGCCCGTGAGCTGGGGCGAGCGGTGCTTGAGGGGTGCGGCCGAGTGCGGCGCCTTCTTCTCCGTCAGTTTCCCATCAGCGAGATAGAAGGGATGCGGCGGCACCGGCGGCGGCCAGTTTGCTTCCGCGATCCAGTGGCCCGGCCGTATCTCGTAATCCGAGGCCGGCGGGACGGAATCCTGGATCCAGGCATGCAGGCGCGGCTCATCCTCGATGCCGTTGTCGATCCCCTTCAGCCACCGGTCCCACCAGCGCAGGCTCTCCTGCAGGAAGCCGATCTGCGGGCCCGGCCGGGCATTGTGCGGATAGGCATGCGCCCAGGGGCCGATCAATGCCTTGACCGGCGCCTTGGCCTTCGCCAGCAGCCGCAGCACGCAATTGGTATAGGGATCGGCCCAGCCGCCGACGGTATAGATCGCCGCCTCGATGGCGCTGTAATCCTCCCCGACGGAGCCGTGGCGCCAATAGGCGTCGCGCAGCGAATGGGCGAGCCACTCCAGGATGAAGGGCGGGCTCTCTTCCAGCCGCGCGAGCCACATCTGGTGCCAGCGCTCTCCCACCACCAGCGGATCCGGCGGCCGCGCGTTATAGGCCAGCATGGTCGAGGCCCAGGAGAGATTACCCAGCAGCAGCCCGCCGCCCATGTAGTGGCAGTCATCGCCGTAGCGATCGTCGGTGGCATGGACCGCGATGATGGCGGCGAGCGCCTTCGGCCGGCGGGCGGCGACCTGGAGCGCGTTGAAGCCGCCCCAGGAATAGCCCGTCATCCCGACCTTGCCGTTGCACCAGGGCTGCGAAGCGAGCCAGTCGATGACGGCGAGCGCGTCGTCATGCTCCTGCGGCAGATATTCGTCCAGCAGCACGCCATCGGAATCTCCCGACCCGCGCAGATCGACCCGCACCGCCGCATAGCCATGGCCGGCGAAATAGGCATGGCGCGGCGTGTCGCCGAGGATGGTGCCGTCGCGCCGGCGATAGGGGATGTATTCCAGCACCGCCGGCACCGGCCGCTCGGCCGCCGCGCGCGGCAGCAGGATGCGCGCCGCCAGCCGCGCGCCATCCGGCATGGGAATCCAGACCGGATCGAGGATCTCGAAGGCCTCCGGCAGATCCTCGCGGATGCGGATCTCGTTCACGGCATGGCCTCTAGAGATTGTCGCGCGGGATCTTGTGGGCAAAGCTGCGGCTGAAAAGGCGCTGCTCGCCCTCGAAGGCATCGACATCGGAATCGAAGACGAAGTGCTCGCGCATCGCCCGCATGCGGATGCGGGTTTCCATCCGCGCATCCCACGCCCCGCGCCGGTAGTGCATGACCGTCGAGACCATCGCCTCGGCAGTCGCGGGGTCACCCCGAGCGATGGAGAACTCCTTCACCTTGCGATACGAGATGGTGGTGCCGATGTCGTCGATGCGCGCCGCGCCGTCATTGCGGCTGTTGCGCACCGTGGTCTTGTCGCGCTCCACGTCGTAATGGACGTCGCGCCGCTCCTCGCCGGGATCGAAGATGGTGCGCGCCAGCGGTGTCGCTTTCTCGACCGGCGGGAAGTCCGGCAGCCGGCGGATATGTGCCTCGGGCAGCACCGGCAGGATGACCTGGCTCTCACCGGTCCAGAGGGTGAGGGTCGCCGCCTCCGGCGGCGGCACCACCATGGGCCAATAGGCGCTGGAGACGGCGATGCGCAGGCGCCGGCCCGCGGCGAAGAGATGGGCCGCCTCGGTCAGCGCCAGGCGGATCTTGTAGCGCTCGCCCGGCACCAGCGGCGCCGGTGTCTCGTGGCCGTCGCGATGGGTGAGGTTCAGGATCCCGTAGCTGACCCGGGTCGCGCCATCGGGCGCCACATCGCTGAGACGCACCGCCACCATCGCCTGGGGCTTGTCCGCGGCGATGGTGAGCTCGACCACCGTCGCCCCGACAAGGGCGAGCGGCGCCTCCAGCGGCGCGGCGTCGAAAACGAGGGAGCCGGCATCGTCGAGGCGCTGGTCCAGCGGCATCTCCGGCGCCACCTTGCCCAGCCCATAGGCGCACCATTCTCCGCCGGCGAGCCCCGTCGTCTGAGGCGAGCGGAGCCGCAGCGCCTCGGCCTTCGCGGGCATCGCTTCGAGACGCCCGGGATTGAGGGCGAGGATGCGGTTCTCGATATCCGCCGAGGGCCAGGAATCGATGCCGATCCAGCGGCCGGGGCGATGGTCGTAATGGGCCTGGGGCGGCGCGCTGTCCTGGAGCCAAAGGCGCAGGGCCGGATCGTTTTCGACGCCGGTCGGCTTGCCCTTCAGCCAGCGGTCCCACCAACGCACGCATTCCTGGAGGAAGCCGATGGCCGGTCCCGGCACGCCGCGATGGGGATAGAGATGGCCCCAGGGGCCGACGAGCCCCTTGCAGGGCACGGTCAGATTCTCAGCCAAGCAGAAGACCGCGGCGGTGTAGCCATCGGCCCAGCCGCTGACGCCGAGCACGGGACAGCGGATCGCGGCGTAGTCCTCGCAGACCGAGCCGTGTTTCCAGAAGGCGTCGCGCCGCTGATGCTCCAGCCAGAGCGGCGGGAAGGGCCTGAGCGCCTCCAGCCGGCGAAGCCATTGCGCCTTCCAGCCCGGCCCCACCATCTCGGGATCGGGCGGGAGTGCGGCATAGGTGAAGAAGGCAGCACCCCAATCCATGTTGTCGGCGAGCAGCGCGCCACCCATGAAATGCACGTCATCGGCGTAGCGGTCGACGGTCGAGGCGATCGAGATCACCGCCTTCAGGGCCGGCGGACGGCGCGCCGCCACCTGTAGCCCGTTGAAGCCGCCCCAGGAGATGCCGATCATCCCGACCTCCCCGCTGCACCAGGGCTGCGCGGCAAGCCAGGCGATGATCTCGATGGCGTCGTCCTGCTCCTGCTTCAGATATTCGTCGAGCAGGAGTCCCTCGGAATCCCCGCTTCCCGCGATGTCGACCCGGGCACAGGCATAGCCCTGGCCAGCGACCCAGGAATTGGTCTCCTCATCCCGGAGCCGGGTGCCGTCGCGCCGGCGATAGGGGATGTATTCCAGGATGGCCGGCACGGGCCTCTGCTCGGCATCGCGGGGCAGCCAGAGCCGCGCCGCCAGGCGCCGCCCGTCCGACATGGAGATCCAGGCAAGCTCGATGCTGCGGACCCGGTCGGAGACATCCTGGATGATCGGGCCGGAATCCATCTCAGCTCCGGGCCTTCGCGGCCTGCCGCAGGGCGGCCGGTTTCGCTTCCTTTCGCCTCGCCTTGGCCAGCGGAAGCCGGCGCGAGAGATAATCGCGGCAGAGGCGCCGCGCGCGGGCGGGCTGGATCCGCTTGGCATCGAGGGCATAGGCCCACCAGAAGCCGTCGATGAGGGCCGTCAGGCCGAGGAAGATGTCTTCCGCCAAAGGCTCGGCGACGAGCTGGCGCAGCGCGAACATGATGTTGGATTCGAAGCGCCGGTTCAGCACCTGCTGCAGCCGGGCAAAGCGCGGGTCGCGGCGCACCTCGAGCCAGAAGGTGAGCCAGGCCCCCATGGAATCGGGCAGGAAATGCCGGCGCGAGAAGCAGCCGTCGATGACGGCATGGAGGCGGGCGAGCGGCGTGGGCGCGGCCGGCAGGCGGCGAGCGATATCCTCCCCGAGATTGCGCATGAGGCGGCGCATGGTCGCCTCCAGCAGCGCCTCCTTGCCGTCGAAATAGTGGTTCACGAGCGCCGGCGACAAGCCGGCATGGCGCCCGATGGTGGCGAGCGTCGTATCCTGCAGCCCGCCTTTGGAGATGGCGGCGATCGTGGCCTCGATCAGCTCGTTGCGGCGGAAGCTGCGAAGCCGCGCGTTCACCATGAATGACGCCCCCCGATTGACGCCTCTCTGCTTCCCGGCGCTGCTGCCGCCAGGAGATTTATTGTTCGATTGAACAATCCGCTGTTTACGCTGTCAACGCGCTTGCGTCATAGTCCCCCGCGGGACCGGGGAGGAGTGCGGGTAATGGGCGAGAAAGAGGCTCCGGCGCAGGTCTGGCGCGGCGACTGGCTGTTTCCGACGGAGATCCGCTTCGGCGCCGGGCGTCTGGTGGAGCTGAGCAAGGCCTGTCGCCGCCTCGGCGTCTACCGACCGCTGATCGTGACCGATCGCGGACTGGCGGCGCTTCCCATCGGCCGGCTGGTACGCGAGGCGGCCTCGGTCGGTGGCCTCGCTCCCGAGGTCTTCGCCGAGATCGAGGAGAATCCCACCGGCCATCAGATCGAGGCCGGGGTAGCGGCCTTCCAGGCCCATAAGGCGGATGGCGTCATCGCGCTCGGCGGCGGCAGCGGTCTCGATGCCGGCAAGGCCGTGGCGCTGCTCGCCGCCTGCGGCGGTTCGCTCTGGCGCTTCGCATGGCCCGACCACCAGGCGGCCCAAGGTCAGGGGGCACAAGATCAGGGGGCGCCGGGCGAGGCCGCGCGCTTTCCCGTCATCGCGATCCCCACCACGGCGGGAACCGGCGCCGAGGTCGAGCCCAGCGCCATCATCACCGACAGCGAGGCTCCGGCGAAGCGCGCCATCCTGCACCCCGCCATGATGCCGAAGATCGTGATCGCCGATCCCTATCTCACCGTGAGCCTGCCGGCGAAGCTGACCGCGGCCACGGGCATGGATGCGCTCAGCCACAATCTGGAAGCGCTCTGCATCCAAAGCTACCACCCCATGGCGGATGCGATCGCAGCCTCCGGCATCGCGCTGGTTGGACGCTGGCTGCCGGTCGCGCTCGCCGAGCCGACAAATATCGAGGCGCGCAGCCATATGATGGCGGCGGCCATCATGGGCGCCACCGCCTTCGGCAAGGGCCTCGGTGCCATGCATGCCCTCAGCCACGCCATCGGCGCGCTGAAGGGCCATCACCACGGCCTGACCAATGCGGTGCTGATGCCCTTCGTGCTGGCCCATAACCGGCCCGCCATCGAGGCGGCGATGGGACGGCTCGCCGCCACCCTCAATCTGCCGGGCGATCCATTCTCCGCCGTGCAGCAATGGATCCTCGATCTGCGCCGGCGCGTTGCCATCCCCGAGACCATCACGGCACTCGGCCTGGCGCGGGGCGATTTCGCCAAGGTGGCCGCGCTGGCGGCCCGGGATATCTGCGCCGGCATGAACCCGGTTCCCGTCGACGCCGTCGCGCTGGAGCGCATTCTCGAGACTGCCATCTGAGACGCCGGGAGCACCCATGACATCTCTGCCGCCGCGGAAGATCCGCCATCACGAAACCATCTGGATTCCCATGGCCGACGGGACAAGGCTGGCGGGCCGGCTGTGGCTGCCGGAGGATGCCGAGCAACATCCCGTGCCGGCGATCCTGGAATACATCCCCTATCGCCGCCGGGACGGGACGCGCGACGGTGACGAGCTGACCCATCCCTATCTGGCGGGCCATGGCTATGCGTGCCTTCGCCTCGACATCCGCGGCAGCGGCGATTCCGAAGGCGTGATTCATGACGAGTATTCGAAGCAGGAACATGACGATGCCGTCGAGGCCATCGCCTGGCTCGCTTCCCAGCCCTGGTGCGACGGCAAGGTCGGGATGATGGGAATCTCCTGGGGCGGGTTCAATTCGCTCCAGGTCGCCGCGCGCCGGCCGCCGGCCCTCAAGGCCATCGTCACCTGCTGCTCCACCGACGACCGCTATGCCGACGACATGCACTATATGGGCGGCGCCCATATGACAGGGAATCTGGAATGGGGCTCGAGCTTCTTCTCGATCATGGGCCGCGCACCGGATCCGCTGATCGTCGGGGCGAAGTGGCGCGAGATGTGGCGGGCGCGGCTGGAGGCGGTGAGGCCCTATTACGCCGCTTGGCTCAGGCATCAGCGCCGTGACGATTACTGGCGTCACGGCTCGGTCTGCGAGGATATCGGCGCCATCACCTGCGCGGTACTGGCGGTCGGCGGCTGGGCGGATGGCTATTCCAACGCCGTTTTCCGCCTGCTGCGAACCCTCAAAAGCCCGAAGCTCGGCATCATCGGGCCCTGGGGCCATAAATATCCGCATAACGGCGTGCCGGGACCGGCCATCGGATTCCTCACCGAATCCCTGCGCTGGTGGGATCACTGGCTGAAGGGCCGCGAGACCGGGATCATGAGCGAGCCGATGCTGCGCGCTTATCTGCAGGATTCGCTCCCGCCGGCGAGCCATTACGACCACCGGCCGGGCCGCTGGGTCGGCGAAGCTTCCTGGCCCTCCGGCAATATCGCGGCCGACAAGTTCACCCTCGATTCCGGCCGACTGACGGCCGGGGCCGTGGCGCAGCAGACTCTCGCCATCAGCTCGCCCCAGACCACAGGTGCCGGCGGCGGCGAATGGTGCCCCTATGGCCTGGGCGGGCTGGGGCCGGAGCTTCCGACGGACCAGCGG
Source organism: Dongiaceae bacterium (assembly GCA_035263545.1). Lineage (GTDB taxonomy): Bacteria > Pseudomonadota > Alphaproteobacteria > Dongiales > Dongiaceae > DASXQK01. Next base: position 12,687 of record DATFRE010000678.1, on the reverse strand, counting down.
GCGGATGATGCCTGGTCCCTCGTCTTCGACGGCGAGGTGCTCGGCGCGTCTTATGAGATTCTCGGCGCGCCGGTGCTGGATCTCGAGCTCGAATCCGATCAGCCGGTCGCGACTTTGATCGCGCGCCTCAGCGATGTGGCGCCTGACGGCAAGGTGACCCGCGTCACCTATGGCGTGCTGAACCTCACCCATCGCGACGGCCATGAAGCGCCTTCCGCGCTGGAGCCGGGCAAGCGCTACAAAGTGAGATTGCAGCTCAACGACATCGGCCATCGCTTCCTCGCGGGCCACCGCATCCGGCTCGCGCTTTCCACCGCCTATTGGCCGATCATCTGGCCGGCGCCGAAGCCGGTGACATTGAAGCTCGCGACCGGCCTCTCGAGCCTGACCCTGCCGCTGCGCCATGCCCGGGCGGAGGACGAGAAGATCCGCTTCGCCCCGGCGGAAAAGCCGAGCCCGGGCCGGCGGCGGGTGCTGAGGCCCGGCGCCGTCTATCGCAAGGTCGAGCAGGATATCGGCAGCGGCGAGCAGCGCATCGAGGTGCTGCGCGATGACGGCCATGGGATCAATGAGGAGACCGGCGTCGCCACGTCCTTGCACAAGATCCTGCGCTATCGCCTGCATCCCGACGATCCGACCACCGCGCGCGCCGAGGCGGATTACGATTATCACCATCATCACGACCAGGGCTGGGACATGCGCATCCGCACCCACAGCGCGATATCCTGCACGGCGACGGAGTTCATCGTCGAAGCGGATCTCCAGGCCTTCGAGGGCGATCTCCGGATCTTCTCGCGCAGCTGGACCGAGCGCATCCCGCGCGATCTGGGCTGAAACCAGCCCTCTCCGCGCTTCGAAGCGGGAGTGGGAAAGGCGCTGTTGTCCTGTTGGATATCGCCCACTCAGCCACTATGTTTGCGGTCCGTATCGCCGTGCGGGGGAGCAGTCATGGAACGGTTGATCGAGGGCTTCATCCTGGGGACGCGGTGGCTGCTGCTGCCGCTCTATCTCGCTTTGCTGCTGTCGGTCTGCGGCATCTATGTCATGGTCGGGCGCGAGCTCGTACATGTCGTGGTCACCCTGCCGGAGGTGACCGAATCCGAGTTCATCCTCGCCGTGCTCGCGGTGCTCGACCTCGTCCTGATCGCGAACCTCCTGCTGATGGTCGGGGTCTCGAGCTATGAAAGCTACATCTCCCGGATCGAGGCCGAGGGCCTCGCCAACAAGCCGGAATGGCTGGGCAAGCTCGACAGCGGCAATGTCAAGGTCAAGGTCGCCCTCTCCATCGTCATGATCTCCGCCATCCATCTCCTGCGCGCCTTCATGAACGAGCAGGCGACCGACCGGTTGATGGTGCTGGCCGGCGTCCATCTTGTCTTCGTCGCCTCCGCTTTGCTGCTCGCCTATGTCGACAGGATCGGACGCACTGGACCCGGTGCCCACTGAGGCGCGCCGTTTGGCGAAGACGGGCGCCTGCATTAGGCTAGGCCTGCCATGAAGATCGGCGGCGTCGCCCATCGCACCATCTGGGTCGAGCCCGACGGCTGGTCCGTGGGGATCATCGATCAGACGCGCCTGCCCCATGCCTTCGTGACCGTGACCCTGCGGACCGCTGAGGACGCGGCCCGCGCCATAAGCGACATGGAGGTGCGCGGCGCGCCGCTGATTGGCGCCACCGCCGCCTATGGCATGGCGCTGGCGGCCCACGCCGATGCGGGGGACGAGGCGCTGGAGGCGGCGGATCGTCTGCTGGCTGCGGCGCGGCCGACCGCCGTCAATCTGCGCTGGGCGCTGGACCGGATGCGCGACGCCTTGCGCAACCAGCTGCCGGCCGAGCGCCCCCGCCTCGCCTATGAGGCGGCGGCGGCGATCGCCGAGGAGGATGTGCAGACCAACCGCGCCCTCGGCGAGGCGGGGCTGCCGCTCATCCAGCGCGCCGCGGCGGCGAAGCAGGGTAAGGCGCCGGTCAATATTCTGACCCATTGCAATGCCGGCTGGCTCGCCACCGTCGATTGGGGCACGGCCACGGCGCCGATCTACACCGCCCATGAGCGGGGCATTCCCGTCCATGTCTGGGTCGACGAGACCCGGCCGCGCAACCAGGGCGCTTCCCTCACCGCCTGGGAGCTGCAGAACCACGGCGTGCCCCATACGGTCGTGGCCGACAATGTGGGCGGTCATCTGATGCAGCATGGCATGGTCGATCTCTGCATCGTGGGCACCGACCGCACGACGGCCTCCGGCGATGTGGCCAACAAGATCGGCACATATCTGAAGGCGCTGGCCGCCCGCGACAACGGCGTGCCCTTCTACGTGGCGCTCCCCTCCTCCACCATCGACTGGCGGCTGAGCGATGGCGTGGCGGAAATCCCGATCGAGCAGCGCAGCGGCCGCGAACTCTCCCATGTCACCGGCATGACCGAAGCCGGCGAGATCGCCACGGTGCGGGTGGTGCCGGCGGAGAGCCCGGTCGCGAACTACGCCTTCGACGTGACGCCGGCGCGACTGGTGACGGGCCTTATCACCGAGCGCGGCGTCGCCCCCGCCTCCCGCGAAGGGCTGGCGAAGCTCTTTCCGGAGAAAAAGTAGCCCTCTCCCCCGCTTTGAAGCGGGAGAGGGGTATCATGACTACAGCTTCTTGATGTCGTGCCGTACTGTCTGGGCGGCGTCGGCGACGGCGGCGATGCTGTCGAAGCGGCGGCGGTTGACCATGAGCTCGCGGGCAAGCCGCAGCGCCCGGGTCTCGCAGAGCGCACGGCGCTCCGGATCGGCGATCTTCTCCAGATCGATCACATGGGCGAGCCCGAGGATGCGCCGGATCATCTTGGCGGCGGCGAAGCCGATGCTGTCGACATAGAGCCGCGCCATCACCGCCTGGTGCTCCGTCTCGAGCGCGGCCGCCGCCGAGGCTTCGGCGAAGAGCTCGCGCGGATAGGCATCGCCCTTCGCCGCCGTCCCGCGCCAAAGGGCGAGGAACCGGGCCGAGAATCCGTTCCAGACGGATTCGAGGGTCTCCAGGATCCAGTCCTGATAGCCGGCCCTGGAATCGCCCTCGCCGGCATGGCCATCCTGGCTGAAATAGGAGAGCAGCAGATTGCCGAGCACGGCCCCCACATCGAAGCCCATGGGACCGACGAAAGCGAACTCCGCATCGATCACCCGCGTGTCGCTCTCCGTTGCCATCACCGACCCGGTATGGAGATCGCCATGGATCAGCGCCTCGGCCGAGGTGAGGAACTTGTGCTTGAGGCGCGAGATGGCGAGCTTGAGGGCGACATCGGCACGGAACTCGCCGGCGATCTTGTCGAGCTGCGGGCTGGTCCAGCGGTTGCGTTCGGCGATGCAATAGGGTTCGCTGAAGATCAGATCCTCGGTGATCTTGCAGAGCTCGGTGTTGTCGCAGAAGACGGCGGTCAGCGCCTTCTTCTCCCCCGCCGGAAGGGCGAAGTCGCTGGTCATGAACAGGGTCTGCGCCATGTATTCGACGATATGGCCGGCGAAGGCCGGGTAGCGCTGGCCCTGGATCATGCCGTGGCGCATGATGATATGCGGCTTCAGCAGCTCCATGACCACGGCGTAGAGCTGGGGATCGTAGTGATAGACCTCGGGAATGAGACGTCCCACATGGGGCCGTTGGATCCGCATGTACTCATGCTCGAAGAAGGCGCGCTTCAGCGTCATCGGCCAGCCCTCGCCGACGAGGCGGACATAGGGCAGCGCCTGCTTGACGCAGACTCCGCCCGCTGGCCCTTCAACCAGAAAGACGAGATTGAGATTGCCGTCGCCCACCTCGGCGGTCTTCCATTCCGCCGGCCCGCCGCCGAGGCGCGATGCCGCCTCCGGCAGGCTCGCGAGCCAGGCGGGCAAGGATTGTTCGTCCAGCGGCCGGTAGCCCGGCGGCGTCTCCAGCGACATGAGGCTCCTCCCCCGGCAGGTTGCCGCCTGCCCGTTCGGCCGAGAATAGCCAGCACCGGCGCCGATCACCAGCCATGGGGAGAGCCACCCCCGCCAACCGAGAGAGGCCGCCCATGACCCCGTCGGACCCCCCTTCCCCAGATGGCTCGCCGATCGAGCTTACCATCCTGCCCCGCATCCGGGATCTGGGCGACGGCTTCGAGGTCCGCCGGGTGCTGCCCTTCGCCGAGCGGCGGATGGTGGGACCCTTCGTCTTCTTCGACCAGTTCGGGCCCACGATCCTGCGCAGCGGCGCCGGGCTCGATGTCCGGCCGCACCCCCATATCGGGCTTGCGACGGTCACATATCTGCTCGAGGGCGAGATCCTGCATCGCGACAGCCTCGGCAGCCGCCAGCTCATCCGCCCGGGCGCGGTCAACTGGATGACGGCCGGGCGCGGCATCGCCCATTCGGAGCGCACACCCGAGGAGGTCCGCCGTCACGACTCCCGCATCTTCGGCGTCCAGCTCTGGGTCGGCCTGCCGAAGGCCCATGAGGAGACCGCCCCGGCCTTTCATCATCACGACGCCGCGGCCCTGCCGGAGATCGAGGCGAAGGGCCTCCGCCTCAAGGTGATCGCGGGCAACTTCGGCGCCACCCGCTCGCCGGTCGCGACCTTCGCGGCGACCCTTTGCGCCGATGCCGAGATGGCGGCCGGGACGACCCTTGCCTTGCCGGCGGAGCATGAGGAGCGCTCCCTCTATGTGCTGAGCGGTGCCATCGAGATCGGGGGACATCGCGTCGAGCCCGGCCGGCTGCTGGTCTTCCGGCCCGGAGAAGAGGTGGCCATCCATGCGCCCGTCGCCACGCGCCTGCTGCTTCTGGGCGGGGAGGCCATGGATGGGCCGCGCCATGTCTGGTGGAATTTCGTCTCCAGCTCGAAGGAGCGCATCGAGCAGGCCAAGGCCGATTGGAAGGCCCGCCGCTTCGCGCGCGTCATAGATGAAACGGAGTTCATCCCGCTGCCCGATTGAGCGGCATTTGTTGCGAAATGTTTCGATGAAAGATGGGTTTTGCAACCCCGGCATGCCGGCGGCGCACTGTGGAGAGCCCGCGCAGGAATTGGCCAGGCCTGCCCCGCAGCCTATACTGGCGGGCGGTGGAGATGCGCGCGCGGCGCGCGACTCCGTCCCGGACATCGAGAAATGGGGAAGATGAAGGCTAAGTTCATGGTGGCGTGCGGCGCAGTCGCTTTCTTGATCGGCGGCTGTGTGCAGCAGCCTTCGGGGCCGACGGTCGCGGTGATGCCCGCGCCCTACAAGCCCTTCGAGGTATTCCAGCAGGATCAGGCGCTCTGCATGCAATACGGCAATCAGATGGTTGCCGGCGGTGCGGCGACGGCGAACAACCAGGCGGTCGGCACCGCCGCGGTGGGCACGGTTCTAGGCGCGGGGCTGGGCGCTGCCGCCGGTGGTGGGCCAGGTGCCGCCATAGGTGCTGCGAGCGGAGCCGTCGCCGGGACCGCTGTCGCCTACGGCCCCGCCTATGCCGATCAGGGCAGCCTGCAGCAGCGCTACGACCTGGCCTATTCCCAATGCATGTATGCCAAGGGCAACCAGGTGCCGGGCTACGCGGCGCCCACGACGCCGCCGCCACCACCGCCGCCGCCGTCGCAGTGACAGGGATGGTCGCCATGAAAGACCCTCGCCCGCTCTTCGCCAGTTTCGGCCGTCTCGCGGCCGTGCTGGCCGTCGCTCTTCTATTGCAGCTCGCCGCTTCGCCGGTCCAAGCCGCCGGCGGCAGCGGCAATAGCGGATGGTGGGCGAGCCATGGCGCCGGCATGGGTGGTGGTGGCTGGCATGGCGGTGGCGCGGGCTGGAACGGCGCCTGGAATCGTGGCGGCTGGAACGGAAGCTGGAATCGAAGCAACTGGAACGGCTGGAATGGCGGCTGGAATCACGGCGGGTGGAACGGCGGCTGGAATCACGGCGGCTGGAACGGAAACTGGAACGGCTGGCATGGCGGTTGGTGGCAGGGCGGCTGGTGGCATGGCGGGGGTTGGAACGGCTGGGGCTGGTGGAATCACGGCTGGCATGGCGGCTGGTGGGGCTGGGGCTGGCCATGCTGGTGCTGCAATTCCTGGTTCGGCTCCAGCATCTCCTTCGTTTTTCCGGTGGCCTATCCCTATTACGTCTACCCCTATTACCCCCCTTATCCGGGCTATCCGCCTGCGGAGGGCACATCGCCGGCAGCGCCCGCCGCGACCGGCCCGGCACCCCAGCAGTCCTGGTACTACTGCAACGACCCGAAGGGCTTCTATCCCTATGTCCAGAACTGCAAGACCGCCTGGACCGCGGTGCCCACCGCGCCGCCCGGCATGACGCAGTAGCGGCGAGCTAACCCAGGCCCGCTACTTCCATTTGATCGAGCAGCCCATGCTCGGCGTCTGGTCTTCCGGGCCGCGGCCGCTGCGCGCGATCTGGGTCATGGCCTCGTAGAGCTCGCGCTTCGATCCCGGCACCCGCTGGCGATTGCGGACATCGTAGATGCGCCCGCGATATTGCAAGGAGAGATCGGCATTGAAGCCGAAGAAGTCGGGGGTGCAGGCGGCGTCATAGGCCCGCGCCACTTCCTGGGTCTCATCGAGAAGATAGGGGAAGGGAAATCCCTTCTCCTTGGCCAGCCGCTTCATATTGTCGAAGGAATCCGCCGGATAGGCCCGCGTGTCGTTGGGCATGATGGCGACGGAGGAGATACCCGCCGCCGCGAGCTCGCGCGCATCGGTGATGATGTCATCGAGCACCGCCTGGACATAGGGGCAGTGATTGCAGATGAACATGACCAGCGTGCCCTTGGCCCCGCGCAGATCGGCCAGGCGATGACGCTTGCCGTCCGTGCCTTCGAGGTCGAAATCCTGTGCGGTCCAGCCGAGGGGCGGAATCGTCTGCGAGAGCGTCGGCATGATTCATCTCCCGTCATGAAGGGCCGCGACGAGCATCGCGGCCCCTCTTGTTCATCAGGTTCAGGCGTCGATCAGAAGTCCATATCGCCGCCGGGCGGCATGCCGGGGGGCGGAGCCTTCTTCTCGGGCTTCTCCGCCACCATCGCCTCGGTGGTGATGAGCAGGCCCGCGACCGAAGCCGCATCCTGCAGCGCAAGCCGCACGACCTTGGTCGGGTCGATGATGCCCGACTTGATCATGTCGGTGTACTCGCCGGTCTGGGCGTCGAAGCCGTGATTGGCGTCGCTGCTTTCCAGCAGCTTGCCGACGACGACCGACCCGTCATGGCCGGCATTCTCGACGATCTGGCGGGTCGGCATCTGCAGAGCCCGGCGCAGGATGTCGACGCCGACGCGCTGGTCGTCATTGCCGGGTTTCAGCCTGGCCAGCGCCTTGATGCCATAGAGAAGGGCCGCGCCACCGCCGGCGACGATGCCCTCCTCCACCGCGGCGCGGGTGGCGTGCATGGCATCCTCCACTCGGTCCTTGCGCTCCTTCACCTCGATCTCGGTCGCACCGCCGACGCGGATGATCGCAACGCCGCCGGCGAGCTTCGCCAGGCGCTCCTGCAGCTTCTCCTTGTCGTAGTCGGAGGTCGTCTCCTCGATCTGGCCGCGGATCTGATTGCAGCGGCCCTCGATCTCCTTCTTCTTGCCGGCGCCGTCGATGATGGTGGTGTTCTCCTTCTCGATCCGCACCCGCTTGGCACGGCCCAGCATGGCGAGCGTCACGTTCTCGAGCTTGATGCCGAGATCCTCGCTGATGAGCTGGCCGGCGGTGAGGATCGCCATGTCTTCCATCATGGCCTTGCGGCGATCGCCGAAGCCCGGCGCCTTCACGGCGCAGACCTTGAGGCCGCCGCGCAGCTTGTTGACCACGAGAGTCGCCAGCGCCTCGCCCTCGATATCCTCGGCGACAATGAGCAGCGGCTTGCCCGACTGCACCACCGCTTCCAGCACCGGCAGCATGGCTTGCAGGCTGGAGAGCTTCTTCTCATGGAGCAGGAGGTAGGGGTCCTCGAGCTCGCAGAGCATCTTCTCGGCATTGGTCACGAAATAGGGCGAGACGTAGCCGCGGTCGAACTGCATGCCTTCGACCACATCGAGCTCCGTCGCCAGCGACTTCGCCTCCTCGACGGTGATCACGCCCTCATTGCCGACCTTCTGCATGGCGCTCGCGATCATCTCGCCGATCTCGCGGTCGCCATTGGCCGAGATGGTGCCGATCTGGGCGATCTCGGCATTGGTCGAGACCTTGCGCGAGCGCTTCTTCACATCCTCGACGACGGTCTCGACCGCCTGATCGATGCCGCGCTTCAGATCCATCGGATTCATGCCGGCGGCCACCGCGCGAGCCCCCTCGCGCACGATCGCCTGGGCCAGCACCGTCGCGGTGGTGGTGCCGTCGCCCGCCTGGTCGCTGGTCTTGGACGCGACCTCGCGCACCATCTGGGCGCCCATGTTCTCGAACTTGTCGGCGAGCTCGATCTCCTTGGCGACGGTCACGCCGTCCTTGGTGATGCGGGGCGCCCCGAAGGATTTGTCGAGCACGACGTTACGGCCCTTGGGGCCGAGAGTGACCTTGACCGCATTGGCCAGAATATCGACGCCGCGCAGCATCCGCTCGCGGGCATCGCCGCTGAATCTCACTTCCTTGGCTGGCATGGTTTCCTCCTCGATGGCCGAAACAGGTTCCTCGGGCGCCCTACTTCTTCTTGGCGCCGCCCTCGATGATCCCGAGCACGTCGGATTCCTTCATGATGATGAGCTCCTGCCCATCGATCTTCACCTCGCTGCCGGACCATTTGCCGAACAGGATGCGGTCGCCCGCCTTGACGTCCAGGGGCTGGAGCTTGCCGTCCTCGCCTCGGCTGCCGGCGCCGACGGCGACCACCTCGCCCTCCATGGGCTTCTCCTTGGCGGTGTCCGGAATGATGATCCCGCCCGCGGTCTTTTCCTCCTGCTCCAGGCGGCGGACCAGGACGCGATCATGCAAGGGTCTGAATTTCATGAGAAATCCTCCTGCTCTTGGCTTCGCTGGGGTTGAGGGTGGTAAGCTTAGCACTCCGGACGCCAGAGTGCTAATCCTTGTGCGTTCGGCTAGGGTGCGAGCGCGGGATATGTCACCTTGCCGCCCGGGCCGACCACAGCTCCCTGCGTCAGCCGGGCTGGCTCGATCTTGCCGTTGCCCAGGACATGGGCGACGGGCCGGCCCGCGGCAAGGAGGCGGTCGGCGATCAGCCTCCGGTGGCAGCGCCACCACAGCGCCTCGGCGCACATGATGGCCGCTACCCGTTCATCGGCCAGGGCCACGAGTTCCTCGAACCCGGCCTCGAAAGCGGGGGTCAGGGCGTAGTCGGCAAAGTTGCGGAAGGCCTCATTCTCCCACAGGCCGTTGGGCGAGGGCGGCGCATCCTTCGGCCGGTGGCGCAGCCCTCCCAGGGGCTTGATATGCCGATAGTCGATCCCAGCAGCGGCAAGCGAGCGCGCCAACGTCTCGCTGTTGAATTGCGGGTTGTGGCGCGAGCGGGGCACGCTGCGCACATCGACCAGGAGCCCGATCCCGGGACCGCGCAGGAGCCAGATGAACTCGTCGATGGGGTGGGTCGAATGGCCGATCGTGAAGACCGTTCCGGCGGGCCAGGGATCGGCCGGATCGAAGACAGGTTCCGGGAACAGGTCGGTCTGGGACATTTCCCTGGAGATGGTCGGCCCCTGCCGCACCGGCAAGGTGCGGCCGACTCGGCACTAGGCGGCATGGCGGGACGGCGGCTAAAGTACAATACCTTCTGCACCCAGCGCCATCTGATCTCCCGGTCGACGCTCCGCGAATTCCGCACAGATGCAGCGCATGCGTGGAGTACCTCGCGGTGATGCTTGGCCCCGCCGGCATGACAACTGGATACGGACAACCGCCATGCACCCGACACCGACCACAAAAATTCTCGCTATCGGAACCATCAATCCCGGTGTCGAACCGGAGAAAGTCTTTGCAATCCTGCCAGAGGAGGTTCGGGAGACTGCAAACCTCTATCTGGCTGGCAAGATCGATCAATGGTACTCCCAGCAGAACGGCAGGGGGGTGGTGTTCATCTTGAACGTCACGTCACCGATCCCGCCGCCGCCCATGAGATGCTCGAGAAGCTTCCGCTCGGCCAAGCCCATCTTATGAGCTTCGAGCTCATCCCGCTCGGCCCTCTCGCTCCGCTTCGTCGGCTCCCAGGGATGACAACGAACTAAATGGAGGCGGGCTCATTCTGACGCCAGAGACAGCGGGATGGTGGTCATGGTCGTAAGGCACAGCTCTTCCCATTGGGGTGCGATCGAGGCCCATGTGGAGGATGGCCGGCTGACGGCGGTGAAGCCCTTCGCCAAGGACAGCAACCCCTCGCCGATCATCAATTCGCTCGCCGGCGCGGTCTATCACCGCAGCCGTATCGAGCGCCCCATGGTGCGCGCGGGCTATCTCGCGGACGGAATCGCGAGAGACCGGGCGAAGCGCGGCGCCGAGCCGTTTGTGCCCGTTTCCTGGGACAAGGCCCTTGCGCTGGTGGCGGCCGAGCTCGCCCGGGTCAAGGCCACGCATGGCAATGAGGCGATCTATGCCGGCTCCTATGGCTGGGGCAGCGCCGGGCGCCTGCACAATGCCTGCAACCTTCTCCACCGCTTCCTCAATCTCTTCGGCGGCTTCACCGATTCCGTCGGCTCCTATAGCTGTGCGGCCGCGGAGGCGGTGGTGCCCCATATCCTCGGCGACTTCAATCAGGTGCTGAAGACCCAGACCGACTGGCGGAGCATCGCCGAGAACAGCCGGCTGGTGCTGGCCTTCGGCGGCATGCCGCCGAAGAATTCCCAGATTGCCTCGGGTGGTCAGGGCAACCACGGAACCCGAGACTGGCTGAAGCGCGCCCATCAGAGCGGCGTCGAATTCGTCTATGTCGGGCCCGTGATGAGCGATATGGCGGATTTCCTCGGCGCTGAATGGATCCGCCCGCGGCCCAACAGCGATACGGCCCTGATGCTGGGCATGGCGCATACGCTCCTCGCCGAAGGGCTTCACGACCGGGCCTTCCTCGACCGCTATACCACCGGCTTCGAGAGATTCCGCGCCTATCTCATGGGCGAGAGCGATGGCCGCCCGAAGACCGCGGATTGGGTCTCGGCACTTACCGGACTCGAGGCCGAGACGATCCGTGGTCTCGCCCGGCGCATGGCCGGGGCCCGCAGCATGATCACCATCAGCTGGTCGCTCCAGCGCGGCGATCATGGCGAGCAGAGCTATTGGGCGGCGATCACGCTCGCGGCCATGCTGGGGCAGATCGGGCTCCCCGGCGGCGGCATCGGATTCGGCTATTCCAATACCGGCAATATGGGTGCGCCGGCGGAAGGGATCAGCCGCCAGCGCATCCCGGAGGGCGAGAATCCCATCGACCGCTTCATCCCCGTGGCGCGCATCGCCGACATGCTGCTGAACCCCGGCACCACGATCGATTTCGACGGCCAGCGGATCACCTATCCGGATATCCGCCTGATCTACTGGGCCGGCGGCAATCCCTTCCATCACCATCAGGACCTGAACCGCTTCCTCGGCGCCTGGCGGAAGCCGGAGACCGTCATCGTCCATGAGCCCTGGTGGACGCCACTCGCCCGCTATGCCGACATCGTGCTGCCCGCCACGACCACCTTCGAGCGCAACGATATCGGCGGCGCCACCCGCGATCCCTTCATCCTGGCGATGCAGAAGGCGATCGAGCCGGTGGCCGAGGCGCGGGACGACTATCGCATCTTCGCCGACCTGGCCGCGCGCTTTGGCATCGCGGAGGCCTTCACCGAAGGCCGCAGCGAGATGGAGTGGCTCCGCCATTTCTACGAGGCCGATCGCGAGCAGCTCTTCCGCAGGAATATCGACCTGCCGGAGTTCGAGAGCTTCTGGGCCGCGGGCCATGTCGAGCTGCCCGCCCCCGACCAGCCCATCGTCTTCCTCGAGGCGTTCCGCCGCGCGCCGGATCTCTATCCGCTGCCCACGCCCTCGGGGAAGATCGAGATCTTCTCCGAGAAAGTCGCGAGCTTCGGCTATGACGATTGTCCCGGCCATGCGGCCTGGATCGAGCCGGCGGAGTGGCTGGGCTCGCCGCTCGCGGCGCGCTATCCGCTGCATCTCATCTCCAACCAGCCGAGCACGCGTCTCCATTCGCAGCTCGACATCGGGGTGGTCAGCGGCGACGGCAAGGTGAAGGGGCGCGAGCCTGTCTGGATCCATCCGAGCGATGCGGCGCCGCGCGGCATCGCCGATGGCGACATCGTCCGGGTCTTCAACGATCGCGGCGCCGTGCTGGCGGCCGCGGTGGTAACGGAGCGCGTGCAGCCCTGCGCGATCCAGCTCGCAACCGGCGCCTGGTACGATCCCGAGAGTCCGGGCGCGCCAGGCAGCCTATGCAAGCATGGCAATCCCAATGTGCTGACGCTGGACAAGGGCACCTCGCGCCTCGGCCAGGGCCCGAGCGCCCATAGCTGCCTGGTGGATGTGGCGCCCTGGCGCGGACCGGTGCCGGAAGTGACCGCCTTCGAGCCGCCGATCGTGCTGGCGGCCGCTGCTGGCGATCCCTCCGCCTGACGCCGATGCCGGACGCACTGCCGCTCGCGGGACTGCGCGTCCTCGACCTGACGCGGGCCAGGGCCGGGCCGACCGCGGTGCGCCAGCTCGCGGATTGGGGGGCCGATGCCCTGATGATCGAGCCGCCGGTCGCTCTCGACAGGAGCGACAATATGAGCGGGCCGCGCCACGGGCCGGAT
>DATFRE010000677.1:0-2886 GCA_035263545.1 Dongiaceae bacterium | reverse complement strand
GGAATCGCCGGCAATGTGATGGAATGGTACGATTTCTCGATCTACGGCTTTTTCGCCCGCACCATCGGTCAGCAGTTTTTTCCGACCCATGATCTGAACGTCTCGCTGATGGCGGCCTTCGGCACCTTCGCCGTCGGATTCTTCATGCGGCCGCTCGGCGCCATCGTCTTCGGCTATATCGGCGACCGTGTCGGCCGGGCCCATTCGCTGCTCTGGTCCGTGGTGGTCATGGCGATCCCCACCTTCGCCATCGGCCTGCTGCCCACCTATCACCAGATCGGCATCGCTGCCTCGGTGCTGATGCTTCTCTGCCGCATCCTGCAGGGCCTCGCTGTGGGCGGGGAATATACCGGTTCGATCGTATTCCTGGCCGAGCGCGCGCTACCCCGGAAGCGCGGATTGGTGTGCGGCTGGGCACCCTTCGGCTCCGCCGGTGGCATCCTGCTTGGCTCGGCCATGGGGCCCTGGTCATCAATTCAATGCCCATGGCGGATGTCGTCGGCTGGGGCTGGCGCCTGCCCTTCCTATTCGGCGTCGTGGTGGGGGCCGTGGGATACTTCATCCGCCGGCATGTCACCTTCGACAAGCCGCCCGCGGGCAAGGGCTTTCCCCTGACCCAGGCGCTTCGCGAGCATCCCATCGAGATGCTGCAGGTCGTCGGCATCTGCATCGCGAACGGCGTCGGCTTCTATATCACCTTCGTCTATATCGTGACCTGGCTGAAGCTCTACGCCCAGATGAAGCCGGACACTGCGCTTCTGATCAACTCGGCCAATATGGCGATCATGCTGGGCGTGGTTCTGGCCGCCGCATCGCTGTCGGACAAGGTTGGACGCAAGCCGGTCATGGCCACCGCCGCGATCGGCATGCTGGTCTTCGCCTGGCCGCTCATGGCCCTGATGAACACCGGTGATGTTGCGAGCGTGTTCCTGGGTCAGCTCGGATTGACGCTGCTGGTCGGCAGCTATGTCGCGGTCAATCCCATCGCTATCTGCGAGATCTTCCCGCGCAGCATTCGATGCTCGGCCGTCTCGACGGCCTATAACATCACACTGGGCATCGTCGGCGGCACCGCGCCGATGGCCGCGACCTGGCTCATCGGCAAGACCGGCTATGCCCTGGCTCCCGCGTTCTATGTGATGCTGGCCGGCGCCATCTCGGCCGGCGCCACACTGTCGCTCAACAGCAACGCCCAGCGGCGGATGGAAGAGGCGTCCGCCGGCATGGTTGCGACGGCAGCACCGGGACGCTGACGCGAGAGGACCGGCCTGGCATTCCAGGCCGGTCCCTCGTCTCATGCGCCGACGCCGACTAGATTAGTCGCAGGGCGCGCTGCCCAAATTGACCGTATCGGGCGAGGTCAGGCCGCCCGCGGCCGCACCCGCCGCACCGCCTGCGGCGGCGCCGATCGCCGGGCTGCCGGCCAGCGCGCCAATGATCGCGCCACCGGCGGCGCCGATACCGGCCCCGGTCAGGGCCCGGCAGCCGGGGCTATGCCCGCAGCCGGCGAGACTGACGCCGGCGAGACCCGTCACGACGATCGTGGACAAAAGCTTCCGCATGGTCTGCACACCCCTCAATCTTCCACTTACGCGGGTTTAACCCCGGGGCCAGTTCCGGGTTCCCGGTGAAAACAAGGGGCGGGGTCCAATCCCGGAACCCGCCCCATTGCCGCCGCATTTCATGCCATGTTACGGCGCAATCTGGCGTGGGGTGATCCATGGCGAAGCGTCCTTCCTGGTCGGGCTTTCTGAAGCTCTCGCTGGTTACCTGCCCGATTCGGCTCTTTAGCGCGGTCAGCCACGCGGAATCGGCCAGCTTCCACTTCATTCATCCGAAGACACACAACCGCATCCACATGAAGCCCTACGACCCCGATCTCGGCGAGGTCGAGCGCAAGGATCTCGTGCGCGGCTACGAGATCGCCAAGGGCAAATACGTCACCGTCAGCGACGAGGATCTTGCGGCGATCCGGCTCAAATCCACCAAGACCATCGAGATCGAGCGTTTCGTCGATTTCGACGACATCGATCCTCTCTATTTCGACAGCGCCTATTACGTCCTCCCCGACGGCAAGATGGGTCTGGAGGCCTATGCCGTCATCCGTGAGGCGATGAAGAAGGAGCGTCAGGCGGCGGAGGGCCGCCTCGTCCTCTCCTACCGCGAGCATGTGGTCATCATCGAGCCACGCGGCGAGGGACTGGTCCTGCATCGCATGCGCGACGCGCGCGAGGTGGAGAGCCCGGCGATGCTGGAGAAGATCGGCAAGGTCAAGGTCGATCCCAAGATGGTCGCCATTGCGACCACGATCATCGAGCAGAAGAAGGGCCGGTTCGAGCCCGCGACCTTCAAGGACCCCTATGAGGAGGCGCTGATCAACCTCCTGAAGCGCCGCGCGCGCGGGGCGAAGCCCGTGCACGGGGCGGAGGAGCCCGAGGCGCCAACCAATGTCGTCAATCTGATGGATGCGCTGCGCGACAGCCTCGGCGGCAGGGGCCGGCGCGCGGCCCGGAACGGCGGCCACAAGGAAGGCAAGGTCGTGCAATTCCGCCGGTCCACCGCCAGCAAGACCAAGGCGCGACCCGATGGCAAACCGACGCGGCGCGGCACGGCGAGGCCGGCGAGACAGCGCAAGGCGAGGCCTCTATCATAGGCTGAAGGCGGTTCTCGGCGGCCGCGCAATCCTAGTGGCGCACTGACAGCGAACGGAGAGCACCACGCATGCCCACGAAGAAGCTCGCCACCTATCGCGCCAAGCGCGATTTCTCCAAGACGCGCGAGCCGAGCGGCCGGGAAAAGGTGAAGCCGGCGGACCGGCTGCGCTTCGTGATCCAGAAGTATGACGCCACGCGCCTGCACTACGATTTCCGTCTCGAGCTCGGCGGC
>DATFRE010000676.1:0-5043 GCA_035263545.1 Dongiaceae bacterium | reverse complement strand
CCAGCAGATGCGCGCCGGCAAGCCCTGGAACTTGATGCGCTGCTGGGCCATGTCGAGCCAGTTGTGGAGATGCTTGTCGTGGGGCATCAGCTCCTTGACCCGCCGGTCGGTGACGAAGATGTCCTCGGCCTCGCCGGAAAGGGCCGCCCAGCGGAAGGGGCCGATCCCGCGGCAGAAGAGCGGGCGGATGTAGGCCGGGACGAAGCCGGGGAAATCGAAGGCATCCGCGACGCCCATCTCAAGGGCCATCTGGCGGATGTTGTTGCCGTAATCGAGGGTGGGCACGCCCCGGCGATGGAATTCCAGCATGGCGCGCACCTGCACCGCCATGGACTCCTTGGCGGCCTTGATCACCCGCTCCGGATCGCTCTGGCGCAGGCGCTCCGCCTGATCGAGGCTCCAGCCCGCCGGCAGGTAGCCGTTCAGCGGATCATGGGCCGAGGTCTGGTCGGTCACCGCATCGGGACGGACGCCGCGGCGGAGCAGCTCCGGGAAGACCTCGGCTGCGTTGCCTAGAAGCCCGACGGAAACGGGCTTCTTGCCCTTGCGGGCCTCCTCGATCAGCGCGAGGGCGTGATCGAGACTGTCCGCCTTGGCATCGAGATAGCGCGTCTCGAGCCGGCGCTCGATGCGGCTCGGCTGGCATTCGACCGCCAGCATGGAGGCGCCGGCCATGGTCGCGGCGAGCGGCTGCGCGCCGCCCATGCCGCCGAGTCCGCCGGTCAGGATCCAGCGCCCGCTCAGATCACCGTTGTAATGCCGCCGGCCGACCTCGACGAAGGTCTCGTAGGTCCCCTGAACGATGCCTTGGCTCCCGATATAGATCCAGGAGCCGGCGGTCATCTGGCCATACATCATCAGCCCGGCGCGGTCGAGCTCGTGAAATTTCTCCCAGGTCGCCCAATGGGGGACCAGGTTGGAATTGGCGAGCAGCACCCGGGGCGCATCGGCATGGGTGCGGAAGACGCCCACGGGCTTGCCCGATTGCACCAGCAGCGTTTCCTCCGGCCCCAGGGTCTTCAGCGTCGCTACGATCCGGTCGAAGCATTTCCAGTCGCGCGCCGCCCGGCCGATGCCGCCATAGACCACGAGCTCCTGCGGCTTCTCCGCCACCTCGGCATCGAGATTGTTCATCAGCATGCGCATCGCCGCCTCGGTCTGCCAGGTCTTGGCCGAGATCTGGCTGCCGCGGGGGCTGCGGATCTTGCGCTCGTTGTCGAGACGGGGGGATGCGGGTGCATTCATGGCAGCGGCCCCATCAGGATCGGGCGGAGAGCGACTTGTATATACAACTTTGGACGCGCGGTCGAGATCACCGGAAGGCCTGCCGGCCGGCGAGGCGGTAGCGGCGGCCGGGATGCACGAGGCGCGCCCGCGTCACCACCTGGCCCGCGCACCAGGTCCGGCGCTGAAGCATCAGGCAGGGCTCGTTGGGCCCCAGATCGAGCAGCTTCTGCAGCCGGCGGTCCGGCAGGATCGCCTCCACCGCATGCTCCACCGCATCGGGCGGGCGCAGCGCCATGAGATATTCGTGCGGCGTCGCCGCGGTGAAATCCTGCTTCAGATAGGCGGGGGCGAAGCTCGGGCTTACCAGCCGGTCCTCGAGCTGGATGGGCTCGCCGTTCTCGCGATGAAGCAGAAGGCTGTGGAACAGCCGGGCGCCGGGCTTGAGGCCAAAGGCGGCTGCCGCCTCGCCATCCGCCTTCTTCGCCGCCAGCAGCAGTACATCGGCGCTGTGCTTGCCGCCGCGCCCGGCGATTTCCTCGGCGATGTTGCGGATCTCGAACAAAGCGGATTCGGGCTTGGCCCCGGCGACGAAGCTGCCGGCGCCGCGGACGCGGCGTAGCACGCCCTCATGGGTCAGCTCGCGCAGCGCCCGATGTGCGGTCATCCGGCTGACCTCGAGAAGCCGCGTCAGCTCGTTCTCGGAAGGCACCTGCGCGCCTTCGGCGAGCGCGCCGGCGCCGATCTGCTCCAGGATGTGACGCTTGACCCGGCGATAGAGCGGCTCGGACATCACCTGGCGTCGGGCATCACGCGCTGGTGAGGGTCACGCGCAGATGGCCCGCATCGATGCGCTCGAGCTTGCCGGCCTTGAAGGGCGGCTTGAAGAAGGCCTCCGGCCCCGCGATCTTCGCCGCATCCGCCGGCGCGAAGGTCAGATCGGCCATGAGGGTCCAGCGGCCCTTGGAGAGATCCCGTGGATCGGCATCGCCGCTCGCAGGCGTCAGTGTCCAGTGCACGGCGCTCGGCGTCGCAGGCAGGTTGATCAGGCCGGCGAGCGTCGCCGGATCGCTGCCGCTCACCGGTCCCGCCGGATAGGACCGCGGCCGCAACAGGATGGCGAGCCCGATGACGGCGATGAGCCCGCCCACGAGGATCGCGCGGCGGCGCTGATCGAAGCCACCCGCGGAAGGGAGGAAACCGCGCGCGGGGCGGGAGGGGGGCTGGCCTTGCATGGGCCGATAGTCCATTGTTTGGAGAGCCGGATCAACGGACTATCGGAACCTCATGGAACCCTTTCTCTTCCACGCCGGAACCTCGCCGCTGCTCGTCAGCATGCCCCATATAGGGACCCATATCCCGCTGCGCCTCGCCGAAAACATGACCGCCGCGGCGCTGGAGCTGCCCGATACCGACTGGCATGTGGACCGGCTCTACGACTTCCTGCCCGCGCTGGGTGCCAGCGTGCTGAGGGCCACATATTCGCGCTATGTCATCGACCTCAACCGGTCGCCCGACGGCGAAGCCCTCTATGCTGGCGCCCGCAACACCGAACTCTGCCCGACCAGCCTGTTCGACGACCGCCCGATCTATCGCCAGCCGGACCAGGCGCCGGACGCCGCCGCCATCGCCGAACGGCGCGCTCTCTATTGGCAGCCCTATCATGACCGCCTGGCGGCGGAGCTGGCGGCGATCAAGGCGCGTCACGGCTATGCGCTCCTCTTCGATGCGCATTCCATCCGCTCCCATGTGCCGCGCTTCTTCGAGGGCCGGCTCTGGGACATCAATCTCGGTACGGGCGACGGCATCGCGGCCTCTCCCGCCATTGCCGAGGCCGTATCGACTGAAGCGCGCGGGGCGGCGGGCTACAGCAGCATTCTCAATGGCCGCTTCAAGGGCGGCTACATCACCCGCCATTACGGCAGGCCGGCGGAGCGGATCGAGGCACTGCAGCTGGAACTCTCCCAGATCGTCTATATGGAGGAGGAGCCGCCCTTCCATTTCCGCGACGACCTTGCCGCCCAGATCCGGCCGAGCCTCCGGCGCATCCTCGTGGCGCTGCTGGCAGCGGGGGCGAGGCAGCATCGCGGCGCAGCCGCGACCGTCTGAGCGATGAAGAGCATCTTGCGTCTCGGCGTCGCGGGGCTGCTGGTGGTCCTCCTCGGCGCGATCCTGTCGCCGGGCTCCGCCTGGTGCCAGGTGGCGAACCTCGCGGGCAGCTATCATCTGGACGATCCCATGGCCATGCAGAATATCCGCAAGGCGGTCGACAAGGTCGCCGACCGGATGGGGTTTATCGTCGGACCCATCGCTCATGACCGACTCATGGACGCGAACCAGCCGGCGCAGCAGATCGTCATCTCCATGGCGGGGAATGCGGTCACCGTGCAGTTCGACCAGGACCAGCCAATAACCGGCCCCGCGGATGGCTCGACCATCGACTGGACGCGCGATGATGGGGAGAAGGTGAGGGTGACCCCGGTCTGGCAGGGCGCCACGCTGCAGCGCGCCGTTGCCGGCAAGCAGGCCACGCGCACGGTCACCTTCACCCTCGATGGCAGCGGCAACATCCTCACCGTCCAGATCCAGATCGTGAGCAGCCGCCTGCCGCTTCCCGTCGCCTACCCGCTCACCTACCGGCGCAATGGCTGAGAGGCTCGCGCCCGGCGGCCCGCGAATTCTCGAAACTTCCCTCGCCGGGTAATCTCAACTAAACAGGTTTAGAGGGACACTTTCCCGCGAAGAGCAAACCTATCTGGGGGATCCGATGGCGACGATGATGCGTCTCGTGGCGGTGGTTTTTGCAGCCTTGCTCGCCTGTGGTCTGCTCCAGCCCATTCATCCCGCCGCCGCCCAGGCGAACCTGCAGGGCACCTACAATCTGGACCCGGCGAGCGCCGGCAATCCCGCCCAGGCGATCCAGAACGTCACCAGCCAGATGGGCTTCTTCAAGCGCGACATCGCCAAAAAGCGTCTGACCGCCACGAACATTCCGGCACAGCGGCTCGTTATCTCCCAGACGGCCAATGAAATCACGATCCAGGCCGATGGCGCGCTCACCATCACCACGCCCGTGAACGGGGCGCCCACCAGCGTGACCGGGCCAGACGGCGGCACAGTGCAGGTCAGCACCGTCTGGCAGGGCGCCACCCTGGTTCGCACCTTCACCACGCCCGACGGCGTCCGCACGAACAGCTACAGCCTCTCCGGGACGACCCTGACGGAAACGGTCCAGGTGACGAGCCCGGACCTGCCGCAGGCGCTCGTCTACCAGCTGACCTGTCACAAGGCCAGCTAGGCCTCGCGGCCCTCACCATCCGCGCGCCCGCCCCGCACACGCCCGACGCAGGGATTGGCGCCGATGCGATAGGCGAGCTCGGCGGGCTGGCCGATGTCAAAGATCGCGAAGTCGGCAAGCTTGCCCGCTTCCAGCGTCCCATGGCTCGCCGAGAGGCCAAGGGCCGAGGCGGCAGCGCGAGTGACCCCGGCGAGCGCTTCTTCCGGCGTGAGGCGGAAGAAGGTCGCGGCCATGTTCAGCATCAGCAGCAGGGAAGCCGCCGGCGAGCTGCCGGGATTGCTGTCGCTGGCAATCGCGATGGGGACGCCGGCGCGGCGCATCGCCTCGATCGGGGGGAGCTGCTTCTCGCGCAGGAAATAGAAGGCGCCCGGGGAGAGCACGGCCACCGTGCCGCTCTTTGCCATCGCCGCGACCCCGGCCTCGGAGGTGTATTCCAGATGGTCGGCGGAAAGCGCGGCGAACTCCGCGGCCAGCGCTGCGCCGCCGAGATCGGAGAGCTGATCGGCATGGAGCTTCACCGG
>DATFRE010000675.1:0-6501 GCA_035263545.1 Dongiaceae bacterium | reverse complement strand
CCAGAGCATCCGGGTCTCCGGGCGGATCGCGCCTTCGAATGCGGCTTCGTCGGTGAGATCGACAAAACTGAAGGCGAGATTGGCCGAGCGCTGCCGCACCCGGCTGAAGAGGCGCCGGCTCCCGCCGTAGAGGTCCTCCATGGCGATGACATGGGCGCCGCTGTCGAGCAGCTCGAGCGCCGTCGCCGTGGCCGCCATGCCCGAGGCGAAGGCATAGCCCGCGGATCCGCTTTCCAGGTCGGCGATGCAGCGCTCATAGGCGTTGCGGGTCGGATTCTGGCTCCGGGAGTACTCGTAGCCCTTGTGCTTGCCCGGGCTCTCCTGGACATAGGTCGAGGTGGCGTAGATCGGCGTCATCACGGCACCCGTCGATGGATCGGGCGATTGCCCGGCATGAATGCTGCGGGTGGCGAAGCCGGGGCGGTTGGTCTTCTTCATTTGTCCCTCGTTTTGAGCCCTACGCCATGCTGCGGCGCAGATGGTTCAGCAGATCGATGCGGGTGATGAGCCCCAGGAACTCGCCGTGCTCGACCACCAGGGCGACGTGATCCTTGGCGAAGATCGGCAGCAGATCGGCGAGCGGCCGGCTCGCCTCGATGACCTCGAGGCGGCTGTTCATGGCGCTGGCGACCGGCTCGCGGAATCGCTCGGGCCGGCCATAGACCGCCAGCAGCAGGTCGGATTCGTCGATGATGCCCACCACCTTGCTCCCCTCCAGCACCGGAAGCTGGGAGATCTCGTAGAGCTTCATGCGCTGATAGGCGATCAGCAGGCTGTCCGTGGGCCCGACGGTGACCGTCGCCCGGTCGGCATGGCGCCGGGCGATGAGATCGCGCAAATCGCCCTTGCGGTCGCGGGCCAGGAAACCCTGGTCCAGCATCCAGTAGTCGTTGAACATCTTGGAGAGATACTTGTTGCCGCTGTCGCAGACGAAGGTCACGACGCGCTGCGGCTGGCGCTGGGCCCGGCAGTATTTCAACGCCGCGGCCAGCAGGGTGCCGGAGGAGGAGCCGGCGAGGATCGCCTCCTTCAGCAGCAGCTCACGCGCGGTGGCGAAGCTCTCGGCATCGCTGATGACGAAAGCCTCGCGCACAAGGGAGAGATCGCAATTGGGCGGGACGAAATCCTCGCCGATGCCCTCCACCAGCCAGGAGCCGGCCTCGGTCATCTTGCCCGTCTCCACCAGCGGCGCCAGGACCGAGCCCTTGGGATCGGCCAGGATCATGCGGGTTTTGGGCGCCGTCTTCGCAAAGAAGCGGCCGATGCCCGTCAGCGTACCGCCGGAGCCGACGCCCACCACCACCGCGTCGAGCTCGTGATCCATCTGCTCCCAGATCTCGGGACCCGTTCCCGTCTCATGGGCCAGCGGGTTGGCGGGATTGCCGAACTGGTTGACATAGAGGGCGCCGGGAATCTCGCCGGCCAGCCGCTCGGCCATGTCCTGATAATACTCGGGATGGCCCTTGCCCACGTCGGAGCGGGTCATGCGCACCTCGGCGCCGAGCGCCCTCAGGTGGAAGATCTTCTCCTGGGCCATCTTGTCGGGAATGATCAGGATCAGGCGATATCCCTTCTGGGACGCGACCAAAGCGAGCCCGAGGCCGGTATTGCCCGCCGTCGCCTCCACCAGCGTGCCGCCCGGCGCCAGCCTGCCGTCGCGCTCCGCCGCCTCGATCATGGAAAGGGCGATCCGGTCTTTGATCGAGCCGCCGGGGTTCTGGTTTTCGAGCTTCAGGAACAGGCGGCAGGGACCGGTGTCGAGACGTTGCACGTCGACCAGAGGCGTATTGCCGATCATCTCCAGCACATTGCGATAGGCGCTCATCCTGTCCTCCCGCGGCCCATGGAACTACCTGTAGCCATATCTCTCATCCCTCGTCTGTCGCGACGGCGGGGCTCCGGAGCCCCACGCCGCGTCGCTTGCTCTGGATGCCCGCTTTCGCCGGGCATGACCGCAGGGAAAAGCATCACCTAGTGATCTGTGCCGCGCGAGAGATTGCTCAAGAGGCGGGTGGGAAAGCCTTCGGCCTCTAGCACACCCACGATCTCGCGGTAGTGCTCGGGATTGCGGGTCTCGATGACGGCGTCGATATCGGCCCGCTTGGGTGGAAGGTCGTTGAACATGCGCTGGTGGTGGATCTCGATGATATTGCCGCCGCTGTCGCCCACCAGCTTGGCGAGGCGGCCGAGCACCCCCGGCGTATCGGAGATCTGGATGCGAAGCGTGACCATGCGCCCATCGCGCACCATGCCGCGCATCAGCACGGTCGCCAGCATGCGGGAATCGATATTGCCGCCGCAGATGACGACGCCGACACGCCTGCCGGCGAAGCGCGCGGGATGGGCGATCATGGCGGCGAGCCCAGCTGCCCCCGCGCCCTCGGCGACCACCTTCTGCTGCTCCGCCAGCATCTGCACGGCGCGCTCGATCGCATCCTCCTCCACGAGCAGCAGATCCTCCACCAGCCGGCTGATGATCGCCTGGGTCAGCTTTCCCGGCGATTTGACGGCGATGCCGTCGGCGAGCGTCTGTCCACCATTGGCGGGCGCGAGATTGCGGATGGCATGGTGCATGGAGGGGTAGAGCGCCGCCTCGACGCCGACCATGCGGATGCCGGGCTTGAGGGTCGTCGCCGCGATCGCGATTCCCGAAAGGATGCCGCCGCCGCCGATGGGCACGACAATGGTGTCGAGATCCGGATGATCCGCCAGGAGTTCCAGCCCGATGGTGCCCTGGCCGGCCACGATCAGCGGATCGTCATAGGGATGGACGAAGGTCAGGCCCTCGGCGGCGGCGCGCTCGCGGGCGAAGACCGCGGCGGCGTCGATGCTGTCGCCTTCCAGCAGCACGCGCGCGCCGAAACCGGCAGTACGCTCGACTTTGTTGAAGGGAGTGCCTTTGGGCATGACGATCGTCGCCGGGATGCCCAGGCGCTGGGCGTGATAGGCCACGCCTTGGGCGTGATTGCCGGCGGACATGGCGATGACGCCGGCCGCCTTGGCCGCGCCGTCCAGGCTCGCCAGCTTGTTATAGGCACCGCGATCCTTGAAGGAGCCGGTGTATTGCTGGTTCTCGAGCTTGAGCACGACCCTTTCGGCACCGGTCGCCTCGGCCAGGCGCGGCGCCGTCACGGCCGGTGTGCGCACGACATGGCCGGCGATGACGGAAGCCGCCTGGCGGATATCGTCGAGGGTCACGCTCATCGCCGCACCTCCGGGAGGAGCATCAAGCGATTGCCGTCGGCCCCGACCATAGTGACGTACTGGCCGTCCCGCCAGAGCAGGGTGAAATCGGCGTAATGGGCGGAGAGCGGGTTGCCGCATTGGCCGCCGGCGATGACGAAGCGCGAGCGATCGAGATTCGAGAGATCGAAGATCGCTCTCAGGCTCGCGCCGTGGATGTCGTCGAAGCGCGCGCCCGTGGGATCGTTCACGCGAGGGCTCGCGCGGTTCAGGGTGAAGTTGTCGCCATCGGTGGGCAGCGCGACGTCGAACAAGGCGCTGACCACCGGGAGCTGCGAAAGCAGGAGATTCGGGAAATGCGCGCGATGGGCATTTCCCCAACGCCAGGCTGCGCGGTCGGGGCCATAGGCGGCCGTGAGCTTGGCGATGGCGCGCTGATAGGCGAGCCGGACTTCGCTGGCGCAATCCTCGATGGCCGGCGTTTTCGGATCGTCGCATAGACCGGCGGCAGCCTTGCCCGTCAAGGCCTCGTTCACCAGGGGCGCGTCCCAGAACCAGAGCTCCGAAAAATCTTCGCCGGTGCGGGAATCCAGCAGCATATGGGCAAGCTCCCTGAACCAGGCGGTGAAGATCAGGGGTTCGGGCGCGTCGCGATCCATGCGCAGGTCCCAGGTCGCGAGATCCGGGTCCGACTGCACCGCCAGCATCAGGGGCAGCAGCTCTTGCGCCGCCAGCGACAGGGTATCGAGCTGCATCGCCGCCATGCTGTCCAGGCTGTGATGCGGCGTGGCCGCGATCATCTGGCGAATGCGCTGGACGCGGTAGTCGTAATCGAACTTGCTGCCGATGAAATAGGGATAGTCCGGCGCCATGGTCCGGTTGTTGGCCGTGGCGAGATAACCGGAGGACGGGTTTCGTTCCTGGGGCAGGTGATCGAAGGGGATGACGCCGACCCAGTCATAATCGCGCCGATCTCCCGGCACGGGAGACTGGCTCTGATCATCCTTGAGCTTGGCCCGGATCGGAATCCGGCCAGCCATGATGTAGCCGATATTGCCCGCATCATCGGCGAAGACGGCGTTTTGCACCGGAGATTCGAAGCCCTGCATCGCCGCGTGGAATTCCGAGGCCGTCTTGGCCCGGTTCATGGCCAGAAGCGCGGCACCGGTCTGGTCGTCGGGTCTGAATCCCGTCCAGGACAAGGCGTAGGCCCGATGATGGGCATCGTCGGTCTCGATCAGGGGCCCGTGACGTGTCGCCGTGACCTCGATGATGACGGGCTTGGCGCCATGAACCCGGATCACCTCCTGGCGGCGGATCAGGGGCCGTGGGCCTTCGGGGGTGACGTATTGACCGTTGTCGAGAAGCGTCTCGACGAAGAGATCCTGCGTATCCGCATAGGCCGTGGTGAAGCCCCAGGCGACATGGTTGTTGCGCCCGATGATGACGGCGGGCACGCCGGGCGCGGTCGCCCCGGCGAGGACCTGCCCGGCAATGTCGAGCCGCGCGAGGTACCAGGTGCCGGGAAGCTCGAGGCCCAGATGCGGGTCGTTGGCGAGCAGCGGCCTGCCCGTCGCCGTGAGCTTGCCGGCGATCACCCAGTTGTTGGAGGCGCCGCCGGCGGGAATCCAGGGAAGATCGTCGCGCCGCGTGAGGCGCTGGGCGACGGGCCAGACCCATTCCAGCTCCTGGGGCCTCAGACGCGTCACCATGATCTGGCGCAGCTCCTCATCGCCCCAATTGCCGGAAAGCTGCCAGGCCATGAGGCGGCCCCAGACGAGGCTGTCGGCGGGGCGCCAGGGCTCGGGCCGATAGCGCAGCAGCAAAAACTCGGGTGCAAGCAGGCTGCCGCGATGGGCGAGATAGGCGTTCACGCCATCGGCATAGGCCCGGAAGAGGGCCTGCGCATCGGGTGGAAGGTACTTATAGTTGGCCTCCGCCACGCGATAGAGCCCGAGCCGGCGCATGAACTCGTCGGTGCGGAGCGTCGCGGGCCCGATAACCTCGGAGAGCCGCCCGGCGCCGAGCCGGCGTGTCAGGTCCATCTGGAACAGACGGTCCTGGGCATGGGCATAGCCGAGGGCGAAAGCGGCGTCGGCCTCGCTGCGGGCCCGGATCGTCACAACCCCCATGGCATCCCGGCCGATCTCCGCCGGTGCCTGGAGCCCGGCCAGCTGGAGTCTTCCTGTCTGGCGCGGCAGCGTCTGCCCGAGCAGCATGGCCACGCCCGCCACGATCAGCAGAAGGAAAGCAGCGAACCAGAGGAGGAGCCGGCCCAGCCTGGACCACAAGGTCTCGCGCTTCATGGCAATGGGACGGCCTCGATCCGAAGGCCTTGGGGCAGCTTGGCGGCGGCGATGTCGAGCTTGTCGCCGGCCACGGGAATGACGACGGTCGCATCCTCGGTCAGGGGCAGGTGGATGACAAAGCCGCCGATGACCTTGGGGTCCTTCTTGCCGTCGGCCGGCCAGAGGGTCAGATAGGTCGTCTGCTCGCTCTTGCCGTCCTGCTGCAGGGTGACCGTCGACCCGCCCATGAAGCTCTCGACCGACCCGCCTGTCGCGATCAGGCGGTATCGGGCCAGGGGCTTGTCCGGCGCGGCATAGGTCAGCAGGCCGACAATATCCTGGCGGTCGCCGAAGGCCGCCTGGTCGGCAGCCGAATATGCGGCATGGAAAGCGATCAGCCGCTCGATCCCGCCGCTATTTGGAACTTCCAGCACCGTCCAGGGCTCGGGAGCGCCGGACTCCGACCGGTTGTCGCCGGTCGCTGTGAACAGCCGCCGGCCGCTATAGAGGTTGAAGACCGAAAAGCTGTCGCGGGCGCCGCAGCAGCCGGACTGCCGGACCAGGAAGACCGGCTGGTTGTGCGAGACCTCCCCGGCATTGCCCGGCTCGCTGAGGCTCCAGAGCTGACGGCGCGTTGCTCCGCCGAGGTCCCAGGCGGTGGCGCCGACGGTCGCGGCGGCGAAGCCCTCGGCGTCGTCGCGCTGGGTGGTGTCGGTCGTGATCTCCAGCATCAGCCGGGTGGGCCGCTCGGCGCCCCATTTCATCAGGCGCGAATCGAAGACGAAGTCGCGATTGACGATGTGGGCGGTGGCAGCCTCCCCGGTCTGCTGCACATTAATGCTCGAGCTGGCCTGATCGGTGGTCTGGGCGACGGCGCTGGTGGCGGCCAGCAGGATCGGCAAAGCGAGGATCGCGAGGGCGGACTTCATTCAACGCACCGGGCAGCTGGCGGAGTGGGACAAAAGCCGTTCCACCGACTCCGGTCAATGGAGAGGCGCCGAATCCCGCTTCCATGTTACGGTTCCGGCGC
>DATFRE010000674.1:0-2469 GCA_035263545.1 Dongiaceae bacterium | reverse complement strand
GCCAACCTGCTGCGCATCGCCCGCGGGCGGACGATGGTCATCGTCTCCCACCGCCTGTCCTCCTTGGTTGATTGCGACCAGATCCTGGTCATGGAGCAGGGCAAGGTCGTGGATATCGGCCCGCATGAGGAGCTGGTCGACCGCTGCCTCACCTATGGCCAGCTCTGGCTGCAGCAGAACCGTCATGCCGAGAAGAAGAAGGGCTCGCGCAATGCGGCGTGACCTTGCCAGCGGAGCCGATCGATGAGCCGCACCTCCTCCAACGTGCTGCCGCTGGCGCGGGCTCGTGCCCCGCGCCGCGACGCGGCGCTCCCGGTGGTGCTGGAGTTCCAATGGCCCTCGACGGCGATCGTCAACGCGCCGATCCCGCGCTCGGCGCGGCGGATCACCTGGATGGTCGCCAGCATGGTCTTCGTCCTGATCGCGATCATGGGGCTGATCCCCGTGGACGAGGTGGTGACGAGCAAGGGCATCGTGGTGTCGCAGGCGCCGAACATCCTGGTGCAGCCGCTGGAGACGGCCATCGTGCGCAGCATCAATGTGCGCGAGGGCCAGGTGGTGCATGCGGGCGAGGTGCTGGCGCAGCTCGACCCCACCTTCGCCACGGCCGATGCCGGAGCGCTCACGGCCCAGGCGGCGGCGCTCGAGGCCGAGGTCGCGCGGCTCCAGGCCGAGGCGGACGGCAAGCCCTTCACCTATAGCGGCGATGACGCGGGCATGAAGCTGCAGGCCTCGATCTTCGCCCAGCGCCTGGCGGAGAAGAATGCGCGCCTGGCCAATTACGACGAGAAGATGGATTCGCTAAAGACCGCGATCGCCCATGGCGAGGCCGAGGCGGCCACCTATACCGAGCGCCTGGTGATCGCGGCGAAGATCGAGGGCATGCGCAAGAAGCTGGCGGCCAAGCGGTACGAAACCACCCTTAACACCCTGCTGGCGACCGATACGCGCCTGCAGATGCAGAGCGGGCTGGTGAACGCCGAGAACAACGCGGCCACCGCCAAGCGCGATCTCGAGGCGATGAAGGCGGAGCGCGAGGCCTATCTGCAGAACTGGGCCGCCCAGGTCTCCGAGAGCCTGGTCGACAAGACCCAGGCGCTGCGCGACACGAAGGAGCAGCTGAGCAAGGCCAGCCTGCGCCAGAAGCTGGTGGAGCTGCGGGCGGATCGCGACGCCATCGTGCAGTCGGTCGCCAAGGTCTCGGTCGGCTCCGTCCTCCAGTCGGGACAGCAGTTCTTCACGCTGGTGCCCGTCGATACGCCGCTCGAGATCGAGGTGAACGTGGCCGGGCAGGATAACGGCTTCGTCCATCTGGGCGACCCTGTGGCGATCAAGTTCGATACCTTCCCCTACTCCCAGTACGGCATGGCCGAGGGCTCCGTGCGGACCATCAGCCCGGACAGCTTCACGCCCCAGGAGGAGGCGCGCACCTGGACCGGCGCGCTGCCGATCCCGGGCAGCGCCGATCCCTATTACCGCGCCCGGATCACCATCGACCATGTCGGGCTGCATGACGTGCCCGCGGGCTTCAGGGTCACGCCCGGCATGCCGGTGACCGCCGACATCAAGGTCGGCAAGCGCACCGTTCTCGGCTATCTTCTCGGCAAGGTGATGCCGCTCGCCCAGGAGGGCATGCGCGAGCCGTAACCCGTGCCGGGCTATGGCGGACGGTCCGGCGTCGAAGCTCGAGGCCCATGGCTGTGGTAAGTCGGCTGATCGGTTTCCGTTCGCCGTCCGGTGCCCTGCGCCGGGCGATCGAGCTTGGCGAGCAAGGTAAGGCCCTCGAGGCCTTCCCCCTGCTGGCCCGCGCCGCCAAGGCGGGGCTTCCAGAGGCGGAGTACCGGGTCGCGCGCTGCTATCTGGAAGGCGTGGGCGTGCCACCGAGCCGGGCCGAAGGCTCTCGCTGGCTCCAGCGCGCCGCCAGCCAGGGGCTGATCGGGGCCCAGACTTTGCTGGCAGCGCTTTGCGTCCACGGCCTGGCCGAGCTCAAGGACGAGGCGCGGGGTGGTCAGGCAGAGCATCTCTTCGCCGCCGAAGGCCAGACGGGTCCGGACTTCGCCTCGGCGCTCAGCTGGGCGGGCCGCGCCGCCGAGGCCGGCTCGGCCCAGGGTCAGGCGATTCTCGCCTATGTGCTGACCCATGGGCCAGACAACATCCGCGATCTCGAGGCGGCCCATCGCTGGTATGAGCGCTCGGCTTCTGCCGGATGCCCGGAAGGCTGCCTGGGCTATGCCCTGTCGCTGGCGCCGCGGACGAAGGATGGCGAGGGCCGCCGGCAGGTCGCCGAATTCCTGCGCCGCGCCGCCGAGGCCATGCTGCCGACCGCGATCTATCTTCTGGCGGTTCTCGCCGAGCAGGGAATCGGTGTGCAGCGCGATCCCAAGGCCGCGGCCGATCTCTACCGGCATGCCGCCGAGATGGGCGTGCGCTCGGCCCAGCTTCGCTGGGGCCTGGCGCTGATCGAAGGCC
>DATFRE010000673.1:0-10314 GCA_035263545.1 Dongiaceae bacterium | reverse complement strand
AAAATTTGGGACCGCATTCGGGCTGTTGCAGAAGCGAATGACTGCGTTGCGCATATGCTGCAGATCCTTAAGGCGGCGTGAAAGGCGCAGCTTCGTACTCTCCTTTGCGCTGCATCGTCGTTACCGTCCCGGCGACTACGAGACTTGGAAATACATTGCGCCCATACAAAAGGCGGCATGGGACCGAAAGACTTTCGAATACGGCACATGGGGCGGCGAGATCCGGCCCGAGTTCGTGCCTAAGCCAGGTGAGATCGTCGCAGCGGAGCATTGGTGTTCCAGCGGCTTCGCCAACACCGATTTGGACTTGCAGCTCAAGAAACACGGGATCCATCAGCTCATCGTCATCGGGCTCATAGCGCATACTTGCGTCGAAGCGACCGTTCGCTTCGCCGCCGAGCTTGGCTACGAGGTCACGGTGGTGAGAGACGCGACGGCGGATTACTCGGATGAGACGATGCACGCCGCTCTCGACATCAACCTCCCGAACTACGCCAGCGCTATTGTCGGTGCTGATGAGATCGTGGCTTCGATTTCGGCGCTGTGAGCCGAAGGGCTCGGCCATCTGCCGAGCTCGGCGCGGCGGGGCTCACGCGCAATAAGAACAGTGCGATGTCCAACTGATTGAGTTTGACCCTAGGGCCACATCACCAGGGGCGGCAGCGACATCAGGATCGCCTCGGGATTGCCGCCGGTCTTCAGGCCGAAGGCCGTGCCGCGGTCGTAGAGCAGGTTGAACTCCACATAGCGGCCGCGGCGGATGAGCTGCTGGCGGCGCTCCTCCTCGGTCCAGCTCTCGTTGAAATGCCAGCGCACGATCTGGGGATAGACCTCGAGGAAGGCCTCGCCCACATCGCGGGTGAAGGCGAAATCTCGGGCCCAGTCCCCGCTGTCGAGGTTGTCATAGAAGATGCCGCCGACGCCGCGCGGCTCATTGCGGTGCTTGAGGAAGAAATACTCATCGCACCAGGCCTTGAAGCGCGGGTAATAGCCCGGGTCATGCTTGTCGCAGGCGGCCTTGAGGGCGCCGTGGAAGGTCGTGGCGTCGGCCTCGTCGGGGATCATGGGGGTGAGATCGGCCCCGCCCCCGAACCAGCCCCTGCTAGTGACGATATGGCGCGTGTTCATATGCACCGCCGGCACCTTCGGCGATTGCGGATGGGCGACTAGGCTGATGCCGCTGGCCCAGAACTTTCCGTCGGCCTCGGCGCCGGGGATCTGGCGCCGGAACTCCTCGGAGAGGCGGCCGAAGACCGTCGAGACATTGACGCCGACCTTCTCGAAGGCGCGGCCGCGCATGACCGACATGACTCCGCCGCCGCCCTCCGCCTTGCCGCCCTTTGCCTTGTCTGCAGCACCTTCCTCCACGGGCCGTTGCCAGGCCTTGCGCTCGAAGCGTCCCGGCGGCGGGCTGGCGAGCGGGCCGGCATATTCGTCCTCCAGGGTCTCGAGGGCCGCACAGATGCGATCGCGCAGCCCTTCGAACCAGGCCGTCGCCTGCTGCTGATGTTTCTTGGTCATGATCGCCTCATCCCGGAAAGCCCTTTGTCTGACGCAATGCCTCGCCCAATACCATGGATGCGGCCAGCGCCACATTGATCGAACGCTGGCCCGCCCGCATGGGAATCCTGAGCCGGGCATCGGCCGCCTCGTGAACCGCGTCCGGCACGCCCGCGCTTTCGCGCCCGAGCAGCAGCACATCGCCGGCCGTAAAAGCCATGTCGAGATAGCTTCGTTCGGCCCTGGTCGTCAGCAGCAGGAGGCGTCCGTGGCGCTGGCGCTCGAAGGCGGCCCAGGACTCGTGGCGGGTGACATCGGCGCCTGCCAGGTAATCCATCCCCGCGCGACGCAGGCGCCGGTCGTCCCACAGGAAGCCGCAGGGCTCGATGATGTCCGCGGCCACGCCGAGGCAGGTCGCAAGGCGCAGAATCGTGCCGCAATTCTGCGGGATATCGGGCTCGAACAAAGCGAGGCGCATGCGACCCGCTGGCTCCTTTGCAAAGGTGCGGATTTGCATTATACCCCTCGCCCGACCCGGCGAGTTGCAGCGCTCCCCGGGTGGCGCCTTGGGGGTCATATCGCCTGCGTCGGTTTGTCGCAGAACCGCTGGGCCAAGCCTTTGATGCGCCGGTGATATAAGGGGCACCCCGGTCTCTCCGATCAGGGGTTTCTCACAACCCTGGGGCTGGGTGACCAGGGCAGGCGAAAGCGAAGAGGAATACGATCGATGGCCGATAGTGTTGCGCCGCGGGACACCCATGACGGCGGCACCCGCCGCGACTTCCTGTATCTGGCGACCGTCAGCGTGGCCGGCTTCGGCGTCGCCGCACTCGCCTGGCCGCTGATCGATCAGATGAATCCCTCGGCCGACGTGCTCGCGCTCTCCTCCACCGAGATCGATGTCGGCAAGGTCGAGGTCGGCCAGCGCATCAAGGTGATGTGGCGCGGCCATCCGGTCTTCGTCGCCCATCGCACGCCCGAGGAGATCAAGGAGGCCGAGTCCGTCAACATCGTCGAGCTGCGCGATCCGCAGACCGACGCCCAGCGCGTGCAGAAAAAGGACTGGCTGATCATCGTCGGCGTCTGTACCCATCTCGGCTGCATCCCGCTCGGCACCGCGGCCACCGATCCCCGCGGGCAGTTCGGCGGCTGGTTCTGCCCCTGCCACGGCTCGCAATACGATACCTCGGGCCGCATCCGCCTAGGCCCGGCACCCCTCAACCTCGCGGTGCCGCCCTACAAGTTCACGGCCGCCACCTCGGTTCTCATCGGTTAGGACCGCGCTCATGACCGCCACGACGCCTCCCGGCTTCAAGAACCCGATCATCCGGTGGATCGACCACCGGCTGCCGATGTTCACCTACATGCACCACGAGCTGCATGAGTATCCGACGCCGAAGAATCTGAACTACATGTGGAATTTCGGCTCGCTGGCGGGCTTCATGCTGGTGGCGATGATCGCGACCGGCATCATCCTCGCCATGCACTACACGCCGAATGCCGGGCTCGCCTTCGACTCCGTCGAGCACATCATGCGCGACGTGAACTATGGCTGGATGCTGCGCTACATCCATATGAACGGTGCGACGATGTTCTTCATCGTCGTCTATATCCATATCTTCCGCGGGCTCTACTACGGCTCCTACAAGGCGCCGCGCGAGCTGCTCTGGCTGCTCGGCGTCCTGATCTACCTGCTGATGATGGCGACCGCCTTCATGGGCTATGTGCTGCCCTGGGGCCAGATGAGCTTCTGGGGCGCCACCGTCATCACCAATCTCTTCTCGGCCATTCCCTGGGTCGGCGAGCATATCGTCACCTGGCTCTGGGGCGGCTTTGCCGTCGACAACCCGACCCTCAACCGCTTCTTCTCGCTGCACTACCTGCTTCCGTTCATCATCGTCGGCGTGGTGATCCTGCACATCATCGCGCTGCACCGTTTCGGCTCCAACAATCCGCTCGGCATCGACGTGAAGGGGAAGCAGGACAGCATTCCCTTCCACCCCTATTACACGGTGAAGGACGGCTTCGGCCTCGGCGTCTTCCTGATCTTCTACGCCTGCATCGTCTTCTTCGCCCCGAACCTCTTCGGCGAGCCGGACAACTACATCCCGGCCAATCCGCTGGCCACGCCGGCCGAGATCGTACCCGAGTGGTACTTCCTGCCCTACTACGCCATCCTGCGCTCGATCCCGAACAAGCTCGCCGGCGTCATTGCCATGTTCGGTGCCATCGTGCTCCTGGCGCTGGTGCCCTGGCTCGACCGCTCCCCGGTCAAGAGCGCGCGCTTCCGCCCGGTCTACCGCTATTTCTTCTGGCTGCTCCTGGGCGACTGCTTCCTGCTCGGCTATTGCGGTGCCCATCCTCCGGAGGGCTGGTACGTCGTCGCCGCGCGGCTCGGTGCCCTCTATTACTACCTCCACTTTCTCGTGATCTTCCCGCTGCTCGCGCTTTTCGAGCGGCCGCTGCCGCTGCCCCGCAGCATCAGCGAGCCGGTGCTGAAAGGCGGCGGCGTGGCGGCCACCGCCGCTGCCCGCGCCTTGCCGATGGAGAAAGCCTGATGCGCCGTCCCGTTCTGGCATTCCTGACGGCGGCGCTGATCGGCGCCGGGGCCAGCGCTGCCGCGCGGGCCGAGGAGATCGTGCTGCCGCAGAAGCATTGGTCCTTCGAGGGCATCTTCGGCACCTACGACCGGGCGGCGGTGCAGCGCGGCTTCCAGGTCTACAAGGAGATCTGCTCCGCTTGCCATTCGATGAACCTGGTGCATTACCGCGATCTTCAGGCTATCGGCTTCTCCGAGGATCAGGTGAAGCAGATCGCGGCCAGCGTCCAGGTGACCGACGGGCCGAACGATGCCGGGGAGATGTTCGAGCGGCCGGGCAAGCCCTCCGATCCCTTCAAGGCGCCTTTCCCGAACGAGAACGCCGCCCGCGCCGCCAATAACGGCGCGCTGCCGCCGGATCTCTCGCTGATGTACAAGGCGCGCAAGGGCGGGGCTGATTACACCTACGGGATCCTGACGGGCTACGGCGAGCCGCCAGCCGGCGCGACCGTCGCCGAGGGGATGAACTACGATAAGTATTTCCCCGGCCATCAGATCGCCATGCCCCCGCCGCTCTCCGACGGTGCGGTGACCTATGCCGACGGCACCAAGGCGACGGTCGACCAGATGGCCTTTGACGTGTCGAACTTCCTGGCCTGGACCGCGGAGCCGAAGCTGGAGGCGCGCCATCTCATCGGCGTCAAGACGGTGCTGTTCCTGATCGTGCTGACCGCGCTGCTCTATGGCGTGAAGCGCAAGATCTGGGCCGCGGTGCATTGAGCCTCGGTGGCCGGGCGCTCCCTGGGCTCACCGGCATCGATCACAGCCTTCTCGGCGTTCGCGATCTCGAAGAGGCGCGCTCGCGCTTCGAGGGTCTCGGCTTCACCCTGACGCCGCGCGGCCGGCATATCGGCTGGGGCACCGCCAATTACTGCATCATGTTCGAGGCGGGCTATGTCGAGTTGCTGGGCATCGTCGATCCCGCCCAGTTCACCAACAATCTCGACAAGTTCCTGGCTGAGCGCGAAGGCCTGCTGGGCCTCGCCTTCGGCGCCGATGACGCCGCGGCGCTGGGCCGGGCGCTGGCCAGCACCGGCTTCCATCCCGAAGGACCCAAGGCGCTGAAGCGCGCCCTGGAGCTGCCGGAAGGCGAGGCCCTGCCTGCCTTCGAGCTTCTCTTCCTTCCGCCCGAGGAGCTGCCGGATCTCCGCGCCTTCTTCTGCCGCCATCTCTCGCCGGCGATCGTGCGCCGGCCGGCCTGGCTCCGGCACGAGAACGGCGCCCGGCGCCTCGCGGGGCTGACGGTCGCAAGCGACCGGCCCGGCGCGCTTGCCGAAACCTATAGCCGCCTCTTCGGCGCGACGGCGGCGCGGCAGGTCGAGGGCGGCATCGAGATCGAGACCGGTTCGGGACGGCTTTCCTTCCTGACGGAAGCCGCCCTCCAGATGCGCTTCCGGCCTCTCGCGCTGCCAGACCATCCGCGCCCCTGGATGGTCGCGCAGACCATCGCGGTCGCGGATCTGGATCGGCTCGGCGAGACCCTCCGCCGCCACGGCCATGCACCCATCGCTGCCGGCGGGCGCTTCCTGCTGCCGCCCGAAGCGGCCAATGGCTGCCTGCTCGAATTCATCGCCGACGCTTAGCGCTGGTCTGCCGTATCCCGCTCTAATCGTCATCCCCGCGAAGCGGGGATCCAGGGCAAGCGACGGAACTGGGGCCCTGAATTCCCGCTTTCGCGGGAATGACGGAAGGAGAGGGGCCGGCGATTGAAGCGAATTGGCGACAGCCGCTCTCTACTCCAGCAGCTCGAGCAAGCCTTCATCCCCCGCGCGGCCCTGCCAGCGGTCGAACCAGACCAGATCGCGCAGAGGCAGGCGCTTGCGCCAGCCGGCGCTCTCCAGCTCCGGTGCCGCGAGGAATTCGCTGGCAAATCCCAGGCAGAGATAGGCGATCGGCAGGATCGTCTCGGGGATCGCAAGCGTGGCGCGGAGATCCTCATAGCGCAGGATGCTGACCCAGCCGAGACCGATGCCCTCGGCGCGCGCGGCGAGCCAGAGGTTCTGCACGGCGCAGACGGCGCTATAGATGTCCATCTCGCGCTGGTGCGTGCGGCCCAGCACGAGCTTGCCGGCGCGACTACGGTCGCAGGTGATGCAGAGCCCGAGCGGCGCATCGAGGATGCCCTGGAGCTTG
This sequence comes from Dongiaceae bacterium, assembly GCA_035263545.1. Classification (GTDB taxonomy): domain Bacteria; phylum Pseudomonadota; class Alphaproteobacteria; order Dongiales; family Dongiaceae; genus DASXQK01. The sequence goes on along the minus strand of DATFRE010000673.1, from coordinate 4,082 downwards.
AGGGCGCGATAGGCTGCCTGCCGCTCGCCCTCGAACATCGCCGCCGCCTCCGCGTTGGCGGTCTCGAAGGCCGCGTGGATGCGGCGCTTTACCGCGGGATCGCGGATCAGGATGAAATCCCAGGGCTGCATGAAGCCGACCGAGGGCGCGTGATGCGCGGCGCGCAGCAGCCGGGCCAGAACCTCATCGGGAATGGGATCGGGCCGGAACTGGCTGCGCATGTCGCGCCGGGTGAAGATGCAGCGATAGACCGCCGCACGTTCCGGCGACGAGAGAGCGAGAATCGAATCGGGAGCGGGTGCGTCCATGAGGTCCCCTTTCATGGAACGGGGGTGGAGGCGCCTTCCGTCCGCGAGGGCACCCGTTCGCTCCCGGCCGGTCTTCTGACTTCGGATCATCCCGGTGCGGCGCCTTCCCGGCTCATCGCCAGTGGCATCTGCCGCGCCAGTTCCCGTCACAGCCTTGGGCAGGTGGCGGAATCGCACCGCCTTCCCGATTCTCCCGCCGCGAGGCGGGCACCTGGAGCGCGCGGAGTTTGGCATGACTTTGGTCGTGGGACCAATCGTCAATCGCTGGACGCGGCGGAAAGCTCCGCGGTCAGCGTTGCCGGCGCGGGGCCAGGGTCTTGGCGACCAGCCAGTGGTTCTTGCCGAGCTGGTGCGTCCGCGCGAAGCCCTGCCGCTCGAACATGGCGAGCGTTCCGTTGTAGAGAAACCAGGCGGAGGTCGAGCGGCCCTCCATATCCTCGGGATAGCTTTCGACCGTTCCGCCGCCGAGGCGGGCGATCTCCTTCAGGGCGCCCTCGAGCGCGGCATTCGCGACCCCTTTGCCGCGATAGGACTTGTCGACGAAGAAGCAGGTGATCCGCCAATCCGGAAGCGCGGTCAGTCCTGCGCGATAGGCCTTCTGGTGCTTGATGCGCGGCAGCTCCTCCGCCGGGCCGAATTGGCACCAGCCGACGCAGCGCGTCCCGTCATAGACCAGAGCCGCATGGGCACGGCCTTCGCAGACCCGCGCTTCCTTTGCGGCGCGCCGCTCCGCGATGGACTTGCCACGCCCGCCTTCGGCATGGAAGGCCAGGCACCAGCAGCCGTTCCACACACCGTTATGCCGCTCGGCCAGATCTGCGAAGTCCGACCATGTGGCCTTGTCGAGAGGTTTCACGCGGAAGCCGGGCATCATCGCTCCATGGCGCTCAGCTATCCATTCTGCTCCCGGCTCACCCAGATCGCCAGCCGCCCCACCCTTCCGCGCACGCTGTGGGTCGGCAGCAGCTCGAAGCCTTCGAGCAACTCACCGCGGCCGGAGGTTTTCACCGCCTCGTAGACCTCGCCGGAGATGGCGATGGCGGCGCGATGCTCGCGGGTCAGGTTCTCGAGCCGGCTCGCGACATTGACCGTGTCGCCGGAGGTTGAGAGCTGGGCCTGGGTCGGGCCGCCGAGCCGGGCGACGATGACCGGCCCATAGTGGATGCCGACGGAGATCCGGAACGGCGCCTCGCCCTCGGCCATCAGCTCCTCATTGCGCTGGCGGATATCGGCGAAGAGATCGCGCGCCGCGGCCAGCGCCGCCGCCGCGCTCTCGGGCCCCGGCCGCGGCACGCCGAAGACCACCATGGCGCCGTCGCCCATGAACTGCTCCAGCACGCCGCCATGGGTGAGCATGGCGCGCTCGATGCGACCGTGGAAATCGCGCAGGAAGCGGACGGTCTCCTCCGGAGCCATCTTCTCGATGCGGCTGGTGAAGCCGGCGATGTCGACGAAGAGGATCGCGGCATCCTGGCGCCCCTCGAAGCTTGGCCTGGCGCTCGCCGCCAGCATGTCGACGATGACCGGCGAATGGTAGCGGGCGAGATTGCGGCGCATCCGCCGCTCGATACCCGCGCGCAGCATGGCGACACCACCGGCATTGAGGAGGATGGCCGCGGTGGGGAAGGTCATGTCGAGCGAGAGATCATGACGGAAGGCAAAGATGGCTATGGCGCTCCAGAGGGCGAGCAGGAAGATGGCCGCTCCCGTCGCCGCGAAGGGGAGCGGCAGCCGCGCCAGCAGGAAGGCCACGAGCCCCAGCAGCAGGATGGCCGCGAAATCCCAGACCTTGAGCGCGGCGTGCTGGAGGGTCTGGCCGGCCAGCAGATTGTCGGTGATGGTCGCCATCACCTCGACCCCTGGCATAGCCTGGCTGAAGGGCGTGACAAAGCTGTCGCCCAGGCCCAGCGCGGTGACGCCAATCAGCACGGCATGCCCGGCGAGAGCCGAGGCCGGCACCTTGTCCTCCAGCAGGTCGATGAACGAGAGGGTCGGAATCGTGCCGGCAGGGCCGTAGTAGTTGATCGGCAGCAGGAGGCCCCGGTCGAGCTGCAGCTCGAGCTTGCCGACTGTAAGCCCGCCGCCCAGCGCCAAAGCCACGTCGCCCGGTGCCAAGCCGAGATAGCGGCGGCTCAGCTCGATAGCGAAGGCCGGCAGGTAATGCTCGCCGAAGGCGATTGCCGCCGGCACGTAGCGCAGTGTTCCGTCATCATCGACCGGCATGTTGACATGGCCCAGCGCGGCAACGTCAGGCAGCGGGCTGAGGGGCGCTCGTAAATCGGTGCCCTGCAGGATTTGTCCTTCCGTCCGTCCGCTCGGGTGGCTCACAACACGAAACGCGGCCTGCGCCGCGATCCGCTCCGTGCCGTCGCCCGGGGTCGCTGTCGGCGAGAAGGTGAAGACCAGCGCCATCACGCCGCGGTCCGCGCCGCGCAGCGCATCGAACAGAGCCTGATCGCCCGGCGACAGCTGGAAGCCGTTGGACGGTTGCTCGTGCTCGAGGATCAGCAGGTCGATGCCGATGGCGGCGGCGTGGGCGGCGGTCAGCTTCTCGATCGCCTCGGCCAGCTTCTGGCGGCGGACCGGCAGCGGGCCCAGCTTGGCGACCGTTCGCTCGTCGATGGCGAGGATGATGGCTTCGGGTGGCGGCGGCTCGATGCCGCGGAGTTGGAAGCGCCAGTTGAGGGTCTGCCCCTCGATGGCGCTCACGACCGGCGTGTCGCGCAGGCCCAGATAGGCGAGCGCGACCAGGAGGCTCACCAGCAGCGACAGCAGCGCATAGCGCCAGGGGAGAGGCGCCGCGCGGACCCGGCCCGGCATGGCGAAGCGCCTCTAGGGGATGCGCGTGCGGACGAGATCTTCGTCGATGCGCGCCTGCCCCCAGCGCTTCGGCGTGCCGGGCAGCCCGCCGGCCGGGACATCGGTGCCGAATCCAGGATCCAACAGCACGGCGGCCGTCCGGGCGCGGTTCTCGACTTCGACCCGTCCCTTGGCGACGAAGACCGAGGATCGCGCGGCCGATCCCTCGATCATCCATTCGGTCGACCGCACCGAGGCGACGGCCGTGGCGGTGGTCACCTCGAATCGGTTCCAGGAATGCGGGAGCTGGAGGCGGAGGATCCCCTCGATCAGATCGAGAAGGCCGGTGCCCGGGCCCGCATCGCTCGGCGCGACAAAGCGGGTCAGCACCACCGTCGTCGCCTCGCCCACGACAATCACCGTGCCCTCCGTCGAGGTGATCTCGAGGCGGCCGCCGGAACCGGTGATCACCTTGTCGCCCTCGCGCAGCATCATGCCGCGGACCGCCGGGAGATTCCGTCCGCCCCGCATGATCGAGGGGGTGCCGACAAGCCGGGAAACCGTTCCGACCTCGATGGGGCCTGCCGCGCGGGCGCGCGTCGCCGCGAGAATGACGGGCAGGGAAAGAAAGACCCGGCGGCTCAGCCCGCGCGCCCATCGGTCATGGGCGCGCCGGCTTAGCTCTTTGAATTTATTCATATATCGAACCCCGTGAGCGCCTCGGAGGCGGACGCCTTGCAGAGGTAATCTGGGCGGTAGCCCTCGCGGCTGCAAGGGCGGTCCCCGTCACCCCCCCGGCAGGTAATCAGCGAAATCCGCGTCCGTGTTGTGATCTTGTTGGCCGAGAGGCGAGCCGGACAGAGGACGCGGATCAGACTGTCGACGCGACCAGCAGGGTCTGCGGCGAGGGCGGCAGCGGCGTGATCTCGGGCGGGCCGAAGCCGGCCTCGGCCAGCATCCGCCGCAGCGCGCTGG
>DATFRE010000672.1:0-11028 GCA_035263545.1 Dongiaceae bacterium | reverse complement strand
GCGACCTGTATCCTGCCGGCACCCGAGCCGACGCCGCCCCCCACCGTGCCGGCTCAGAACCTGCCGCCACCCGCGCCCACGCCGCCGCCGCCCAAGATCGCCCAGGCGCCGAAGCTGCCGGCAGTGCCGACCCTGCCTCCGCTGCCCGCGATCCCGAAAGCGCCTCAGATCGCCCAGGCCCCGCCGCCCTCGACCGTGCCAAGCACGACCACCGCCAAGAAAAGCTGCGTTCCCCAGCGCCGCCCGGACGATGCGCCGGAGGTGGTCATGGTGGTCGACGGCTCCGGCAGCATGGGCGATCCGATGGGGAGCAGCGGCTCCCGCCTCGATGCCGCCAAGCGCTCCATCGGCCAGTTCGTCGACGGGCTGCCCAATGACGTCGATGTGGCCCTGATCGAGTTCGGTGCCTGCGACAGGATCAACCGGGACAATTTCTACACCCCGCCGGAGCGCGGGATCCTGAAGCAGCGCGTCAATGGCCTCCAGGCCATGGCGGGGACGCCGCTGGGCCTGTCGGTCGCGCGCGCGGGGCGCATCATCTCCAGCGTCAGGCCAGGCATCATCGTCGTCGTCTCCGACGGCAACGATACTTGCGGCGGCGATCCCTGTGCCGCGGCGCGTGCGATCGCAGCGAACAAGCCCAATGTGCGGATCAACGTGATCGATATCGGCGACGAGCCCGTCGATGCGGCCCAATGCATGGCGCAATCGACCGGCGGCCATGTCTATCATCCCGGCTCGGTCCCCGAGATGGAGAGAGCAATTAGGCAGGCGAGCGGCGAGCCTGATGTGCGGCTATGCCAATAGAATTTTCAGGTCCTCTTCTGCTGACGAGCCATGCGGGCGAGTATCGTCCGCTGGGTTTCGGCGGCGAGCCCGTCCACGGCAATTACCGCAAGCTGGCGGCGGTGATCGAGAGCCGCCTCGGCCCCGCCGCGGCCCGCTATCTCGCCCGGCCGGAGATACACGAGGCGAGCCGGAGCATCGGCTGGCATGCCACGGTCGATGGACCAGTGCGGCGCTGGAGCGAATTGACCCCGACAGAACAGGCGAATCTCGGCCCCGTCTTCGAAAGCCTGCGGGCCAAGCTCCAGGGTCTGGTGCACGATCTCGAGGCGGCGGGCCCCTCGACCCGCGGCGCCCAGGAGAATTTCGGCCATGCCTTGCGCCTGGCGCTGCGCTCTCCCGGCATGGACAATCTCTTCTTCGTCGGCGGCCAGCCGGTCCTCACCCTTTGGGGTTTCGAAGGTGGCAGCGGCTCGGGTTTCGACAGCTTGAGCTTCCGTCCGCAGGTGAACCGTTCCATCCCCGCGGCGGAGGTCGCGGTCGTGGCGGCACGGCCCTGGTGGCGCTGGCTTCTCTGGCTGCTGGGCCTCCTCCTGTTGCTCCTGCTGCTGCTTTTCCTGCTGCACTCCTGCCTGCGCGTGCCGGTGCCGCTCGTGGACAAGTTCCTGCCCCAGAGCCTGGCCCCGGTGCCCGACACACCGGAGACGCCGAACCCCACCCCGAATGGCACCACGGTGGTCGGCCCGAACGGCACCACGACGGTCGGTCCCGGCGGCACGGCGACGGGTACGGAGAACGGCACGGTGACGGTGCCCGGCGAGGCTGGCACCACCACGGGCACCACGACCCCGGGCAGTGAGGGCGTGGTTCCAGGGACAACGCCGGGGACAGAGGGCACCACCAACGGCGTGGAGCCCGACCAGGGGACCCAGAACCAGGGTAACCAGAACCAGGGCAACCAGAACCAGAATCCTGAGACCCAGACCCCGAACGACCAGAACCAGGCCAACAAGAACCAGGCTGATCAGAACAAAGCCGATCAGAACAAGGAGAACCCGAACCAGAGCGCTCAGGACAAGAACAAGCAGAATCAGGAGCAGCAGAATCAACAGAACAACCAGAACTCCCAGAACCAGCCCTCGAATCCGCAGCAGCCTCAAAACCAGGCGGAGCAAAACCAGCCGCCCAATCCGGAGGCCAATGGGCTCAACCAGCCGACCCAGGGCTTGAAGATCCCGCCGCCCGGCAGCACGGGTCAGAGCCTCGGATTCCTGCAAGGCGAATGGAGATCGAAGAGCGGCCTTTTCGATCGGGCCACGGGCAAGCCGCTCCGCCAGACCTACAGCTTCGATAATCAGGGTAACGGAACGGTCACCATCTACCGGTCCGATTCCAGCCAGTGCAAGGGACAGGCCCAGGCGCAATTGAGCGGCAAAGGCGGGCTCACCATTCAGGATTCCGGACCCATCGCCTGTCCCGATGGCACCAGCTACGCGCCCTCGGTGACCAAATGCACGCAGGGCAGCACCGGCGATGCCACCTGCACCGGCGTCAACAAGTCGGGTTCCACCTATCATGTCGAGATCGTTCGTTGATCCGCGGCAGCGCCGATGACCGGCTCGCCTTGCGCGGTCCTGGGCTTTCTGCCAATGATTCCGCAGCTTTGGCTGGCTCGCGCCTGGCTGCGGGCGAACGAGGAATGACCGGGCCCTCATGACCATCAAAGAGCCGTTGCGGCATCACTCCCGGACGGTGACCGTCATCCCCCATAGCGGGATTCAATTCCTGGACTTCCGCATCAATTCCAAGGATGCCCGCATCCCGCGCGACTGGGGCTGCCATGATGTCGCCAAGAAAGGGGTGGCGCCGGGGACGAACGAATTCTGCCTTGCGCGCCGCGACGAGGAGCCGGTCCAGCGCGAGACCGCAAATCTCCCGATCAAATATAGCCTGGGGCCGCGCGAGGTGCTCGAGATGGTCGAGCGCCGCTGGATTCCCATCCCCCTGCTGCGCCGCGTCGGCCAGGGCTTCTTCAACGGCCCGACCAATTGGGCGCGGGTCTGCCTCGTTCCCCTCCCCGCGCCGGATCCCGAGGGCAACGACTACCATCTGGTACTCGCCCTCGACACCAATCTCATGCCCTTCGTCGAAGGCCGCCCCTATCTCGCTCCCTCGCAACGGGACGCGGAGGCGGGTCTCGTCTTCTCGCTGGCGAACCGGCTCGAGGCGGTGATGTGGTATCTGGGCGAGGATTGGCTGAGGCTCTGGATCGACGAGATCTTCCGCGAGATGCTCGAGCAGCGGCGGAGCCGCCGCGCAGGGCGCCGGCGCCTCGATCCGATCAGCGATGCCGATGTCGCGGAGGAGCTTTCCGGCACCGGCTGGGCCGAGCCCCTGCTGCGTTATGCCGCCTTTCTCGACCTCCTCGACAGGACCGAAACCCTTCCGGAGAGCTTCCGTCTGGTCGACATCTTCTCCAAGCGCGGCCAGCGCTACATCGACTGCGACCTGATCCTGGATGTGGGGAACTCTCGCACCTGCGGTCTGGTAGTCGAGCGCGAGGGAAGCCGCGCCGATCTCGGGCGCGCGGCGAAGCTGGAGCTGCGCGATCTCTCCGCTCCTCTCCAGGTCTATAGCGACCCCTTCGAATCGCGGGTCGAGTTCGCCCGGGTGAGCTTCGGCAAGAACCACCTCTCCCACCGTTCCGGGCGGAGCGATGCCTTCGAATGGCCGACTCTCGCTCGGGTCGGCGACGAGGCCGTGCGCCTCGCCGGCCTTCGGGTGGGAAACGAAGGCAATACGGGGATGTCGAGCCCCAAGCGCTATCTCTGGTCGCGGGAACCGACCAAGCAGCCATGGCGGCTGAATTATCACGGGCTCGGCGGCGATAACGAGCCATTCGCCGCCCAGGGTCCTTTCGCCGTGCTGGTCAACGATTTGGGCGAGCCGCTGCACCGGCTGGCGGATGACGACCCGGAAAAGCTGCCGGCCATGGATCCGCGCTATTCGCGCAGCAGCCTTTTCATGTTCGCTCTGGTGGAGATCTTCCTCCACGCCATCGGCATGATCAATTCACCGGGCCACCGGCTGCAGCAGCCGAACTCCGAGAATCCGCGCAGGCTCGACCGCATCATCATGACGATCCCCTCGGCGCTGTCCCTGGCAGAGCGGCGCATCCTCAACACCCGCGCCCATGATGCGCGCGACCTCGCCTACCGCCTGCTGCGCATGATCGGGGAGGCGCAGTTTCCCCCGGTTGCCGAAGGCGCGCTGGACGATGCCGGGCTGGCGATGCCTCCAACGGCAGAAGGCGGGATTGCACTGCCCCAGATTCTCTTCGAATGGGACGAGGCGAGCGCGACCCAGGCCGTCTACATGTATACCCAGGTCGCGCGCAATTTCGCGGGCCATGCCGGCGCCTTCTTCGACGTCATGCGCCGGGCGGACAACACCACGCCCAAATCGCTCAGGGTCGCGACGCTGGATGTCGGCGGCGGCACCACCGATCTCGTGGTCATCAACTATCACTATGACGGCGCGGGCGCCAACACGACCATCTTTCCCGAGCAGCTCTTCCGCGAAGGCTTCAGTCTCGCGGGCGACGATGTGGTGCTGCATGTGATCCAGGAGCATGTGCTGGGACCCATCGAGAAGGCGGCCGAGGCCGCCGGCGTGCCCTCAGGCAGTGCGATGATCGCCGAGCTCTTCGGCGGCAACCGCTCCGGCCAGGGGGTGGCCTGGGAGGTCCGGCGCCAGCAATTCGCGGTACAGATCGCCCAGCCCATCGCCATCCGCATGCTCTCGCGCTACGAGACATCGGAGGAGAGCGGCGACCGGACGGCCCAGACCTTCGGCTTCGCCGAGCTCTTCGCCGAGGGCAAGGCGCCCAGCCCCACCATCGTCGGCTGGGTCAACGAGGAAGTGGCCCGGCGCGGCGGTAGCAGCTTCGATCTCGCCCAGGTGAAGTTCCCGGTCGATTTCGAGCATCTCGAGCGCACGGTGCGCAGCGTGCTCCAGCCCATGCTGGAGGTGTTGTCGGAGATCATCTGGCGCTACCGCACCGATGTGGTTCTGGTCTCCGGTCGGCCCTCACGCCTGCCCGCGATCCATGAATGCCTGCGCGAGGCCCTTCCGATGTACAACGGCCGGATCGTACCGCTGCATCACTTCCATGTCGGCCATTGGTATCCTTTCCGCGATTTCCAGGCGCGGATCGACGATCCCAAGACCACCGCCGCCGTGGGCGCGATGGTCAGCGTGCTCGCCGAGGGCGGCATCGAAGGCTTCAACCTTCGCGGTGACCGCATGCGCCATCTGAAATCGACGGCGCGCTATATCGGCAAGCTCGACGGCAGCGGCCGCATCCCGGCGGAAGACACCTACTACGCCGACCTCGACCTGGACGACGAGAGCAAGAACCTGCCGGACAGCGCATTCGATTTTCGCGGCGTGATGGCGCTGGGTTTCCGCCAGTTCCCCAGTCCCTGGTGGCCGGCGACCCGCCTCTATACCCTCGACTATGTGACCGACCAGGAACGTGCGCGGCTCAATCCCATGACGCCCATCTCGGTCCGTCTCGCCCGCAGGCAGCGAGGCCAGGACCGGCTCAGCGAGGATCTCGTCATCGAGGAAGCACGCACCTCGCCGGAGAGCGGGATGAAGCAGGCCAAGGGCTCGCTCGCCCTCAAGCTGCAGACCCTGCGCGACAGCGAGGGCTACTGGCTCGATACGGGAATTCTCAAGCAGAGTTAGAGAGGTCGCACCCCATGCAGGAACAGGCGCTCGCCCGCGCCGCTCAGGATCTGGCCGCCGCGGCCGGCGAAGCCAGGCAGTGGGTGGTCGAGGTCCAGGCCAACGCCCCGCGGGTGGCGAGCGAGGCGCTGTCACTGATCGAGACGGCGCGCCGGATCGAGAGCGTGGCGGGCAAGCTGGGGCGGGCGGCGACCCGGCGGATGTGCATCGGCGTTTTCGGCCCCAGCCAGTCGGGCAAGTCCTATCTCGTCTCGAGCCTGTGCAAGCCGCCGCGAGGGTACCCTGGGCAGGGTCCATCGGCCGGCCGGGAAGGCATGGTCGCCGAATTCGCCGGCCAGGAGCTCGACTTTCTGAAGGAGATCAACCCACCGGGCGGCAAGGAATCGACCGGGCTCGTGACCCGCCTCTCGACCCAGCGCCGGGAGACGCCGGCGGGCTTTCCCGTCTCTCTGCAGCTCCTGACCGAGACCGACCTCGTCCGCATCCTGGCCAACAGCTATCTCTCCGACTTCGATGCCAATCGCCTCGAATTCGAGGTGCCGGGGCCGAACGAGGTGCGCGACCTGCTGAGCGAGCTCCAGAAGAGCGCCGGCAGCAGCGTGCTTGCCAGCCATCTCGACGAGAAGGCGATCTTCGAGCTGCGCGAATACTTCCTGCGGAACTTTCCGACCCGCACGAGCTGGCTTGCCAGCGAGTACTGGCGCTTCGCCGAGCAGAACGCCAGCCGTCTCTCGATCCCCGACCGCGCGCGCTTCTTCAGCGTGCTCTGGGGCGGCATCGCGGAGTTCACCGAACTCTATCTGCGGCTCGCGGCTGCGCTCTTCGAGCTCGATTTCGCGCCGACCGCCTTCGCCGCCATGGATGCCATCCAGCCGCGGGACCGCAGCATCATCGATGTGGACCGGATCAAGCTCGAGCTCGGGACCCCGGAGGATGAGCGCGACCTGGTGAAATGCCTCGGCATCGGGCCTGGCGTCCGACGCCAGGCGGCCCTGCCGCGCGCCGTGCTCTGCGCGCTCGTGGCCGAGCTCCACATCTCGTTGAAGAATCACACCTGGCCGATCTTCGAGCAGGTCGATCTGCTCGACTTCCCTGGCGCCCGATCGCGGGAGAAATACAGCAACATCCGCGATCAGCTCGGCGAGGACGATGAGCGCGATCTCGCCCGCCGGCCGCGCGAGCTGTTCATCCGCGGCAAGGTCGCGGTGCTCTTCCAGCGCTATACCGACGAGCTTGACCTCGCCTCGCTCCTTCTCTGCATGCCCGAGGGCACCGCCGAGGTGAAGGATCTTGGACTTCTGCTGCGCGAATGGATCTTCGCCACCCATGGCGAGACTCCGGCGGAGCGACGCGAGCAGCGCAACGCCCTCTTCGTGGTCCTGACCAAATCCGACATCGAGTTCGTCAGCAAGGAGGGCGAAGACGAGGAATCCCGGCGCAGGAAGTGGTATCGGCGCATCTTCGCCTCCCTGATCGAGCTCTATCAGCGCGACCAGTGGCTCGACAATTGGGACGGCACGCCCTTCAACAACACGCTCTGGCTGCGCAATCCCAGCATCGCCCAGAACCAGCTCGTGGCCTACAGAACGGAAATCCGCGACGGGCTCGAGGTCGCGACCGAGCCTCGGGTCGAGATCGGCTATGCCTCATCGATCGCCGGTGAGCTGCCGAAGCTCAGGGAATATTTCCTCGAGGACCGGGACGTCATCCAGTACTTCCGCGAGCCGGCGCGGGCCTTCGATGCGCTGCTGACGCTCAACGATGGCGGGGCGGGTTATATCGTGGAGCAGGTTTCCGGAGCCTGCGATCCGGTGGTGAAGCTCGAACAGATCCGCCGGCGCCTGCTGCGCCAGGCCGCGCTCCTGATCCAGCAGTTCGGCCGGTTCTACGATGCCGGCTCGGTCGGCAGCCGCGATGAGACGCTGAAGCGCGCGCTGGCCACCGTCAATGCGGTGGGTGCCGCGATCCGCACCGAGGACGGCTATCGTGCCATCGGCCATTTCGTCGCGGCCCTCTCGGCCCAGGAGAGCAGCTTCTACGAGCTCTATCTCGACGTCGCGAGCCTCGAGGGCATGGAGGCGAGCGATACGCCGAGGCGGGCGCCGGTCGCCCTGCCCGATGTCTTCGCTGAGCTGGAGGCTGGCGATCAGGCTGCAGCGCCGAAGGGGGCCGACCATGGCACGGCCGCGACCTTCGCCCGCAAGGCGGTCCAGACCTGGGTCCGCGACATGCGTCAGTTCGCGGCCGATGAGAGCGACGCGCGCCGACGCCGGTTGGACCGGGACGCGGCGGAATATCTCGTGGAGCAGCTCATCGGTACGGTCCATCGTCTCGGTGTCGCCGATGCAATCGCGCGCGGCGTGGGTGGGCTGACGACGGTCTCGGCAAGCTGGGAGATCGCCGCCGCCCAGGCCGCCTGCATCGCTGCCAACCGGATCAACGACGTCGTGAGCTTCCTCGGATTCGGCGACTGGCCTCCGGAAAAGCGGCCGCCCGTGCCGCCGGCGCCTCGCGCGGCCATTCGCCGCGCCTTCAAGCCGCCGGAGGGCTTCGATATCTTTCCGGTCCTGGGAGACAAGGCGCGGCCCATCGCAGCGGATTTTGCCCTCGACTGGATGGCCGCCTTCGTCCAGGCCGCTCTCGACAATATCGGCCATGCCCATGGCCGCGACATCAGCCCCGAGCAGAATGCCGCGCTGGGGCGGATCATCGAGCGGGCACGGCTCGACTCCAGGCTCGCGGCACCCGCCTGAGAGGCATGCTGAGAATCTCGGCAAGCCAGGACAGGAGCGACCGCAACGGCTGGTGCCGGCTGCGCGTCGAGGGCCTTGGCCTGATAGAGCCCAAGCCGGTCGAGCTCTATTTCCGGCGCGGGGGCGAGCGCAACCCTTTCCTCGCCGAGCTCGGCTGGCAACAGAACATCTATTGGCTGCCCTTCACCGACACGCGCCTGCAGGGCGATGCGCTCATCATCCCCATCGGCCCCGCCCAGACCTGGTATCTCGGCGATGTGGCGACGGTGGAGGTCGGGCTTCGCCTTCCCGGCGAGACAGGCGAGCCGCGGCGCGCGCGCATCGCCTGGCCGAAGATCGTGCTCGATGTCGAGGCGCGGCCCGGCCAGCCGGCGCCACCGCCCCCGCCCGAACCTCCGCCAGTGGAAAATCCACCGGAGCCGGCTCCCACGCCGCCTCCGCCATTGGTGGCCGAAGCACCTGTCGCCCCGCCTTTGCCGTCGCCGCGGCGACCTGTCTGGCCCTGGTTCCTCGCCGGGCTTGCCGTCTTCCTTGCGGCCTTCGCCGGTCTCGCCTTCCTCGAGCATTGGCCGCCCTTCAGCGCGCCACCGCCGATGCCGGCGCCCGCCGCCCAGGCACCCGCAGTCCCCGCCGCCCCGGCCCGGGTCTATAGCGAAGATGAGGTCCGGCGCTACCTGGCCGGCAATCCCGCCGCGCCGGCCGCCGCGTTGGAGGCCAAGGCCTATGCCGATGCCGGCCATCCGGATCTCGCTTTGGTGATCTATCGCTACGCCCAGCGCCTGGGGGATCCGAGCGCGTCCAAGGCCATCGGCCGGATGTATGATCCGACGGGTTTCAGCAAGCAGACCAGCGCCTTCGATGCACCGGATGCCGATCAGGCCGCCACCTATTACGAACCGGCCGCCAAGGCCGGCGATGTGGAGGCCGAATTCCTGCTCGGCCGCCTGTTGGTCAAGGGCCAGACGAGCCAACCCGATGCCGTCGAGCGCGGCGTTGTCTGGCTGCAGCGTGCACAACAAGGGGGAAACAGCGAAGCGGGGGCGCTTCTGAAGCAGGTCGGCGGGTCGGGCAGCGGCAATTGAGGAGCGGCGGCATGCGCAGTTTCCCATCCCTCATCGGTGTTCTCCTGCTCCTGGGCTTCCTCGCCCCTGTCATACCGCCCGCCCGGGCCGACAGCCCGCCGGCCAAGCCCTTGCTGATGCCCGGCAAGACTACGCTCTACCAGCGGGTGCTGACCCGGCCGGGGGCCATGCTGGTGGCGAAGCCTGGCGCCGCCGGCGGAGAGGTGGTGCCGCCGCTTACGATCTTCTACGTCTATGGCCGCGAGAAGGATGCGGCCGGCAAGGAGTTCGTCGAGGTCGGCGCCAATGCCGCCGGGCTGGTCCGCGGCTGGCTCGCCAGCGACCAGACCATCGAATGGAAGCAGTCCCTGGTTCTCAGCTTTGCCAATCGCGCGGGGCGCGACCGGGTGCTCTTCTTCGCCGATGAGAAGCCGATGCTGGATCTGGCGCAGGCCGACGATGCCAAGGCCAAGACCGCCGCCCTCCGGCAGGAGATCGCCGCCACCGGCCACACCGCCGACGGTTCGGTGATCGCGGAGGAGCCGGATCAATATGTCGACATCCGCAAGCAGTTCTATCTGCTGCCGATCCTCCAGGCGCATGAGGCAATGCTGGGCTCGGGCTTCCGGGTCAACAGCGTCGAGGTCGCCTCGGTGACCGCCGGCGGGCCGCCGGCCGTCCCGGTCCAGACCGAGCGCGTCGACACCCTGAAGGATTTCTCCGCGGCCCTGGTCTTCGTCATCGATGCCACCGCCTCGATGGGCCCCTATATCGATGCCGCCCGCGAGGTGGTCGCCGATGTCTACGAGAAGATCGAGAGGGCCGGTCTCGGCGACAAGATGCGCTTCGGTCTGGTCGGCTTCCGCGACGACCCGAAGGCCGTTCCCGGGATCGAGTATCTCTCCCACGTCTTCGTCGATCCCAACTCGGCGAAGGACCGTGCCTCCTTCATGCGCCAGGCAGCCTCCCTCACCGCCTCCAAGATCTCGACCCGTGCCTTCCAGGAGGACGGCTTCGCCGGGCTGACGACGGCCATCGACAAGATCGACTGGGATTCTTTCGGCGGCCGCTACATCGTCTTCATCACCGATGCCAGCTCGCGCGAGGCCGGCAACCCGCTCTCCTCCACCGGCTTCAACGCGGCGCAGATCCGGGAGAAGGCGCTGGCCAGAGGCATCGCCGTCTATTCCGTCTATCTCGGCACCCCGGCGGGGGCCTCGGACCGTCCCACGGCGGAGCGCGAATACAAGCAGTTGAGCGATTATCCGAATGTCGGCTCGCTCTTCTATCCGATCGACGCCGGGTCCGTCGCTCTCTTCCGCAAGAATGTCGACCTGCTCGCCAATTCCATCACCAGCCAGGTGGAGGCGGCCTCCCATGGCCAGATGGCGGCAGGCGGGAAGGCGGCGCTGCAGGCCGCGACCGCACCGGCGGCGACGCCGGCCCAAGATCTCCAGCGCAAGACCGCGGAGCTCGGCTATGCCATGCAGCTCGCCTATCTGGGCCGGAAGCAGGCGACCCAGGCGCCGGAGCTTTACAACGCCTGGGCGATCGACCGCGATCTGGAGAACCCCAACGCCAAATCCCTCGAGGTCCGGGTGCTGCTGACCAAGAACCAGCTCAGCGACCTGCAGACCGCATTGAGGGCCATTGTGCAAACCGGCATCGCCACCGAG
>DATFRE010000671.1:0-2934 GCA_035263545.1 Dongiaceae bacterium | reverse complement strand
ATCGCCCATGCAACCAATGACGCAGATGGCGAGGCGAGATCGCGAGCCACTGTCGACATAATCGGTTCTGCCGGCAGATTCGGCTCCAGATCAAATGTAGATCTAGGCAATCTGCTGGTAGAAGCCCTGGCTGAAGAGCAGGGCGCTGGCGCTGCGTCGGCTGCGGCCTTGGCGGACATTCTGACTCAACGCTCCTCTGGAGGGGCGCGGGGCCAGGGCGACGTCACGATAGGCTCCCTCACTGATAGGGCGAGCGCCGTCAGTCTCCGCGGCGGGAACGCCGATGCAGTCGCCGATGTGAACGTCCAGGCATCCAGTGCGTTGCAGGTAGCCGGCCCCATCGCGGTCTCGGCGGATGCCTTTAAGTTGGGTGACGGCGCAGTCCCTGCCGACGGAATCTCGGTGTCGGCCGCTGCCGGTCTCAGCCTTGTCGCCGGTCCATTGGGGGAGCGGGTTGGCAGTATCTCAGTGATCGCCCAAGGGACGAATTTTGGCGTCGGCGGTGTCCGGGCTCGGTGCGACCTCCACGTCGCCGGCGGATCCGCCGACGGAATCGATATTCGGAACGTGCTCATCGACGTGACGGGGCTGAACCTCGGGGAGGGCGGCGCGGGTGGCGCGCTCGCCACGGCTGCAATCGCCGCTCAGGGATCCAAGGGGGTCATTCGTCTCAACAGCGTGAATGTCCAGGCACTGGCCAGCAGCCAGGGGAGTGGCGGGGCGCATGCCCGTACTATCGTTGGAGTTCGCGAGGGCGGGCCAGCTGGCACGGTGCCGGGAGTTTTCATCAGCGGCGGGGCCACGATCGGTGCGGTCGCGGTCACGGGCCCAAAAGCCCGGGCCAATGCCTCGGCGGTGGCTTCCCTGGCGCTCGACGCCGGCGGCTCGGGCGGCGGGGTCAGCGTCACGGTGCACGGCCCCATCGCGATCGAAGCGCTGGACAGCGACCGCGGTGCCGGCAATGCCGTGGCCTCGGCGCTGGGGCGCTTCCGCGCCTCGGGCGAAGGGGCTGCTCTCGACCTCGGCTCGCTGAGCGATGTGGCGAGCGCCTTGAACCGGGGCGGCGGCTCGGCCCGCGCCCGCGCCAATGTCGCCGCCGTCGACGCATCGATCCCGGCCGGCAGCATCCATATCGCGGGCAACGTCATTCTCCTGGCCGATGCGAGAAACATCAGCGGCGCGCCGGCGGACACTGGCGGCATTGGAGCCTCGGCCGATGCGGGCCTCTTCTTCAGCCCCGGCCTCGGCCGAAGCGTCCTCGCGGTGGACGGCGACATCGCCATCGGCGCCCATGCCACGAATTCGGGCTCGGGCGGCGTGGCTGCGACGGGACGGTTAAATCTCGGCGGCGGCCTGGACAGCGTTCAGCTCCACAATGTGACCATCGACGTCACCGCCGACGGCGGCCGCCATGGCAGCGGCCCGGGGGCCCTGGCCGACGCCTCCTTTTATGCGAAGGGACACAGCCCCTCCAGCGTGGCCGCCAACGGGTTCAATGATTTCCATCTCCTCAGCCTCGATCTGGTGGCCGATGCCAGCAGCCAGGGTTCGGGCGGGGCGATCGCCCATGCCATCGGCCGGATGAAGGAGGGAAGCATCTCGATCCCCGACGGCATCACCATCGACGCCGCGGCGCTGACAGGCCGGCATGGGCTCGGCAACGCCTCGGTGCTGGCAAGTGCCAGGCTCAATGCGACTTCAGGCCGGGTTACGGTCGGCGGTCCGATCGAGGTGGCGGCCCTCGCGATCGATGAGGGCGCGGGTGACTCGGTCGCCTCGGCCCTGCAGAGCATCAGGGCCCGCTCCGGTACGCTGCTGGCCCATAGCATCCGGCTCGGCCCGCTGTCGGACAATGCCAGCGCCGTCAACGAGGGCGCTGGCTCGGCCAAGGCGACGGCCCGAACGGTGATCGATACCGGCGTCGAGATCGCGGTCGAGGGTGATATCGATATCTCGGCGATCGCCGAGGACGGCCGTGCCGGCTCGGGAGCCTCGGCCAATGCCGGACTCACCATGGATGTCAGCGGCGCCGGGCTTCCGATCTTCAGGGGCCCCGTGGTGAACGGCCATGTCTCTGTCCTGGCCGACGGCGTGAATTCGGGATCCGGCGCGGCCGTGGCCCACGCAGTGTTCAACATGGCTGGCATCGATGTCTCCTTGGAGGATGTGCTGATCGATGCCGCGGCGCTGAACAAGGGCGAGCGCGGCACAGGCGCCACGGCAAGCGCCGACTTCGTGACCCCGCGCGATGTCCTCGGGACCTTTGCCGTCAATAGCCTGAACATGCAGGCCGATGCCAGCAGCCATGGGATCGGCGGCGCCCGGGCGGCGGCTATCGCACCGCTGTTCGTCTCCGCCGCCAAAGGCGGATCGGGCCTCGGCAGCGGCTTCGTCATTCCCGGCGGCATCACGCTTGACGCGGCGGCGCTGACCTTCTCCCGTGCGCAAGAGAACGCCTCGGCGCTGGCGAGCCTGGCGCTGGTCGACACCGACGCGCGGACCGGCCCCATCGATGTGGAGGCGCTGGTCAGCGACAGCGGTGCGGGCAATCCGCTGGCCGCCGCGCTCGCCGCATTCGATCTCCCCGGCGTGGTCGATATCGAATCCCTGACAGTCAAGGCGCAAGAAGCGAACCGCGGCCCCGCGCTTCGACGTCAGGCGGAGTAGCGCCGGGCCGCGACTGCGGCATCACGCTATCGCCTGCCAGCCATGGCGGAGGCGCGGAAACTCGCATCCTTCTCGCCGATCTTCCGGAAGACCACTTCATCACATCGCGCGCTTCCACACGCGAGGGCGCCTGGAGGCCGTATACGGACGAGAGAGCGTTCCGGCTACCTCTCCGGCGTAGAGGGCCGCGAGACCCCCGGAAAACCCGTATACGGCTCCCTAGAGACACGCCGAATGGCGTCCATGGAAAGCTGCCCTTCGTCGATC
>DATFRE010000670.1:0-2604 GCA_035263545.1 Dongiaceae bacterium | reverse complement strand
CGCCACGCCATGGGTGCCGCCGGCCCCCGCCCTCGTCTGCTCCGCGGCCTGCCGCTGTAACGCCGGGCACGCGCCGCACTCCCTTGCGTCTTCCTGTCGTGGAACTCGCGCGGGACCACGCGCTTTCCCGCCCAATGCCAGACCATTCCAAGGCCAACTCGGCTTGACGCCCATGGGCGCGGCGCGGATGATTGTCGGCAAGAAAAAGCCACGCGGCGTGCACGTGCCGCGCGCATGAGACAAGCAGCAGGAAAGGGAGGCGATGGCATGAGAGGATATTCTGCGGCGGCGAAATCACTCGCCGTCTTGGCATTGGGCGCGGCCGTTGCGATCGGCGCGGCGCGGCCCGCAGCGGCGGATGTGCCGGAATCGAAGGATCCCATCAAGATCGCGCTCATGGATTGGACGAGCGTGAACATCAACGCCCATATCTACGGCGATATCCTGAAGAAGCTCGGCTACAACGTCGAATATGTGACGGCCGACTATCTCTCCAGCCTCACCACGGGGCTCACTACCGGCGATGTCGATATCGGTCTGGAATATTGGGACACGACCGCCGGCGATGCGATGAAGGCCTCCGATGCCACCGGCAAGACGCTTCGCGTCGGCAAGCTCGGGCCGAAGGCGAAGGAGGAATGGTGGTACCCCATCTATATGAAGGAGAAATGTCCGGGCCTGCCGGACTGGCATGCGTTGCTGGATCCGAAATGCGCCGAGGCCTTCTCCACGCCTGACACCTCGCCCAAGGGCCGCTATCTCGGCGGGCCCGTGACCTGGGGCGGATTCGACGACGAGCGGGTGGCGGCACTCGGTCTGCCCTTCGAGGTCGTCCATTCCGGGACCGACGCGGCCATGTTCGCCGAGCTCGATTCCGCCGAGGCGCGGCATGCGCCGATCATGCTCTGGATCTATTCGCCGCATTGGGCGCCGGCGAAATACGAGGGCGAGTGGGTGCAGTTCCCGGAATACACGCCCGCCTGCTACGCCGACAAGAAGTACAACTGCGGCAAGCCCCATGGCGAGATCTGGAAGTACGCCTGGGGTGGCATGAAGGACAAATGGCCCGAGGCCTATAACGTGGCGAAGAACTATACCTTCGACGCCAAGGAGCTGGGCCTGCTCGCGGGCGAGGTGGATCTGAAGGGCAAGACCATCGAGGACGTCGCCCAGGCCTGGGTCGACAACAACGAAGCCAAGTGGAAGCCCTGGACCACGACGCAGTCGAACTGAGACCAAGCTTGCCTGAGATGTCTCCATGCCGGGCGGATGATCCGGACCGGCATGGAGGCATCTTGCTTTTCGGAGGCAGAGGGACCCATGCAGGACGCCGGCCTCGCGCCTCTCCTCCGCGGTCGTAACCAAGAAAGAAGCCTTCTCGCGACACCGGCGAAGCGGCCTATGGTTTTAGCTGCGGCATGACACTCGCCATCGCCACAGGACCCGGGCAGCGCCGCCAGCTCGGCTGGGGGCTGGCCTGGACCGCCGGCTTCGCCGCGGCGCTGGCACTCTATCTGCTGCGCGAGCAGCTCCCCTGGGCCACGACCTATCCCGCCGCCTGGATCATCCCGGTGGCGAGCTGGGTCAACTGGGTCATGGGCCCGCTGGAAGATGTCTTCTTCGGCTTCACGCGGGGCATCACCGCCATCCTTGCCGTCCCGCTCGATCTCGCCACGAACCTGCTGAGCCAGGGCTTCCGGATCGGCGACGGCCCCGGGGCGGTCGATCTTCCGCGCCTCCCCTGGGTGGGGGTGACCGCGGGCTTCGCCGTCGCCGGATACGCGCTGGGGGGAGCGCGGCTCGCCATCGGCACCGGGCTCTGCTTCCTCTATCTCGCTTTCTTCGGCCAGTGGGACAGCGCCATGACGACGCTGGCCCTCATCGTGGTGGCGGTGCCGCTCGGTGTCCTTCTCGGTCTCTTCCTCGGGATCCTGGGTTATCGCCATCCGGCGCTTGATCGCGCGATCATCGTGCCGCTGCTGGACATCGCGCAGGCGACCCCGCAATTCGCCTATCTCGTGCCGCTGCTGATCTTCTTCGGCAACAACCCCGTCTCGGCCATGATCGCCACGCTGGTCTTCGCCGTGCCGCCCATGGTGCGGGCGACGACGCTGGCGCTGCGTCAGGTGCCGGCGGAGATCCAGGATTTCGGGCGCATGGCCGGCTGTACCCGGCGCCAGCTTCTCTGGCGCGTGCTGGTGCCCTCGGCACGCCCGCTGCTCATGGTGGGCGTCAACCAGGTCATCATGATGGCGCTCAATATGGTGATCATCTCCTCGATGATCGGCGCCGGCGGGCTCGGCCTCGACGTGCTGCTGGCGCTGCGCGCCCTCAAGCTTGGTGCCGCGATCGAGGCCGGCATCTCCATCGTCCTGCTGGCGATCGTGCTCGATCGCCTGAGCCAGGCGCTGGCGCTCAGGACCACGCGGGCGGGCGGGCTGTTCCAGGGCAACCGGCTCTGGCGCCATCCGCTCTTCCTGGCCGTGCTCGCGATCCTGCTCGTGACCACCGCCCTCAGCCCGGCCGTACCCTTCCTGGCCCAGCTGCCGAAATCCTTCACCGTCACCACCGCGCCGCTCTGGGATTCCGGCATCCGCTGGATCA
>DATFRE010000669.1:0-7772 GCA_035263545.1 Dongiaceae bacterium | reverse complement strand
AGAAGCGCTTCGGCCCGCGCGATGGCCTCGGCCCGCGGCAGCTTCAGGACATGGATCGGCGCCTCGATGACGTTCTCGAGCACCGTCATATGGGACCAGAGGTTGAAGCTCTGGAAGACCATGGCGAGCTCGGCGCGAATGCGGTCGACCTGCTTGTTGTCGGCGGGCACCGCCTGGCCGGCCTTGGCGGTGCGCATCTTGATCAGCTCGCCCGCCACATAGACCCGGCCCGAATCCGGCGTCTCGAGCAGGTTGATGCAGCGCAGGAAGGTGCTCTTGCCGGATCCGGAGCTGCCGATCATGGCAATGACGTCGCCGTCCCGGGCCGAGAGCGAGATGCCCTTCAGCACCTCGAGGGCGCCGAACTTCTTATGCAGATCCTCGACGACCAGTGCGGGTGTGGTGTCCCCCATCTTCCATAGCCCTGCCTGCGACGATGCCGGCCTTCAAGTCCCTATCAGGGCCGTTCGGCCCTGCGTCCCTGTCGGGGTCGAGATTCGGCGGCTTTCCCGATGGGCGCAAGCGAAAAAACCGCCCGCCGCGCCCCAGGAATCGCACGCGGTCATGCGGCGAGCCGGGCCTTGAGATGGGCGATATGTTCCGGCCCGATGCCGCAGCACCCGCCGATGATCGAGGCGCCCTCGGCGCGCCAGATCTCGGCCCAGCCGAGATAGCTGGCGGGATCGAGATCCTCGCGCAGCCGGGACAGCGCCGCATTGGCCTCGGCCTTCTTGGTCTGGGGCGGGAAGGCATTGGCATAGACGCCGATCCGCGCCTCTCGGCCCCCACGGGCGATGACCTCGCGGGCCGCGGCGATCGCCGCCCCCATGACCTCGGGCTGGCTGCAGTTGAACAGCACCGCCTCGGCGCCGAGGGCGAGCGCTGCCGCGGTCGCAGCACCCGCCGGCTCGCCGGAGCGCAGCCGCGGTGTCGCCGGATCATCGGTCTCGTCCTGGAGGGTAAAGGAGATCCAGAGCGGCTTGACCGCGCGGGCCAGCGCCGCCTTTGCCGCGGTCTCGGCCTCGATGATCGAGCTCTGGGTCTCCGCCAGCCAGAGATCTGAATAGGGCGCCAGCCCCTCGGTCAGCACCGCGAGCATCTGCGGGGCGCGCGCGGCGTCGAACAGATCCGGTCGATAGGAGCGGAAGAGCGGCGGCAGGGAGCCGGCCACCTTGACCGCCCGCCCGGCCTTATCCGCGGCCTGGCGCGCGAGCCGGCCGGAGAGATCCGCCAGCCGCGCGCCATCGCTGGCGAAGCGGGCCTCGCCGATATGGAAGGGAACCAGGGCATAGCTGTTGGTGGTGATGACCTCGGCGCCAGCATCGATGAACTGGCGGTGGGCCTCCGTCACCATCTCCGGCGCCTCCATGAGGGCCAGCGCCGACCATTCCGGCTGGCGGAAGGGTGCCCCCATGCGGGCGAGCTGGCGGCCCATGCCGCCATCGAGAAGGATCGTCGTCGATGTTGCAATCATGGAATGGCGAAGCTCCCTTTTGCCCCCTCGCCCCCTGAAAAGGGGAGAGGGCTGGGGTGAGGGGGTCGATCTCGGCGCTTCCGGCTTCGCGGGAGAGCGGCTAGCTCTCGCCGATCGACGCGCGCAGCCGGTCGTGGAAGTAGCGCACGCCTTCTTCCTGCTTGGGGCTCAAGGGGCCACGGTCATAGGCGCCGGCCGTGAGGTTGCGCTGGGCGATCTCGCAGATGCCGAAATCCTCGCGCACGATGTCGCAATTGATCTCGATCGCCGCCTCGCGGGCCGCCGCACCCTCGGGCGCAATGTCGCGGAAGTAGAAGTGATAGACGAGGCGGGCCTTGTCGGTGCTGACGGGCAGGATGCGCGAGGTGTTCATGCCGTCCGGATAGACCGAGAGGGTCATGTTCGGATAGGCCCAGAGCCAGATCCCGCCATAGATTGAGCCCTTGCGCTGCGGCGCCTTCATGACCACGACATTCTCGCGCGGATAGGTCTCGAAGCGGCTGAAATCGATCTTGGCGTTGAGCCAGGGATGGATCGACGGGATGTGGTAGCCCTCGACGAAGTTGTCGGTGTAGGTCTTCCAGTTGCAGGCGATGTCGAACTCGACCTGCCTCACGCAGGCGAAGCTCTCCATCTGGTATGGTTCCGTCAGCTCTGGCAGCGCACCCAGGCAATCGGCGAGCGGCGGCGCCTCGAGGTTGAGATTGACGAAAAGAAGCCCGCGCCATTCGCCGACCTGGATGGGCAGCAGCGGGTAGTCCTTCTTGTCGAACCAGGGCGCCTCGCCGAAGGCCGGCGTGGCACGCAGCCGGCCATCGGCCCCATAGACCCAGCCGTGATACTTGCAGCGCAGCACGTCGCAATGGCCGTGGCCGTCATCGAGGAAATGGCCGGCGCGATGGCGGCAGAGATTGTGGAAGCCGCGAAGCCCGCCCTCGCGGTCGCGGATGACGAAGACACGCCAGCCCGTGATCTCCACCGCGAGATAGTCGCCGGGGTTGGCGAGGTGCGAGACGGGCCCGATGAACTGCCATTGCCGGGCGAAGACCCGGCGGCGTTCGCGCTCGAAGATCTCGGACGCGTGATACCAGGTGGCGGGAAGGGTGAGTTGCGGCTGCGCCTTGACGGGATAGTTCATGGCCGGATTTTCCGCTGCCGGCCTGGTTTTGCCAAGGGCGTTGGAAGCTCTCAGCCGGAGGCCGGCTGCGGGTCCTCCCTGCCGGCTGCCCGCCGGTCGAGGGCTGCCATGGCCTCGGCCAGAAGGCTCCGGACCTGCGGGGCGGCGGCCGGGTCGATCATGGTCGGGTCGATATAGAGATCCGCACCCCTGAGATGCTTCTCCATCACGCTTGCTTGGTCGCGGGCCGGATCGAGCAGCTCGTCGAGCACATAGGGCGTCACGGCGCGTCCGATACCTTTCATTGGAACGGGAGACAGGGGATGCGCTTCCGCGATCGGGCGGACGAGCGCATAGGTCTCGCAGCTGAGGACGATCTCCCCCGGCGCGGCGATCGCTTCCAGCCGGGCGGCCAGATTGGCTTCGGCGCCGATGATTGTGTACTCCATGCGCTCCCTGCTGCCGAAATTGCCCACATTGCAGAAGCCCGTATTGATGCCCATGCGCAGCAGAAACGGGGTTTCGATGCCCCGTCGGCGCCACTTGGCATTGAGCTCGCTGACGCGGCGCTGCATCTCGACGGCCATCCTGAGGCAGGCTCTGGCGTCCTCGGCCGCTCCCTTGGTTTCGGGGTCGCCGAAGAAGATCAGCATCGCATCGCCGATGAACTTGTCGATGGTGCCCCCATGGGCAAGCGCGATCGCCGACATCTCCGTGAAGTATTCGTTCAGCCGCGCGGTCATCTCTTCCGGCTGCAGCTGCTCGGTGATGGCGGTGAAGTCCTTGATGTCGGAGAAGAAGATGGTGAGCTTCTTGCGCTCGGTGCGGATGACCGCATCCATCTCGCCGCTGAAGATGCTGCGGAAGATCTGCGGCGACAGATAGTGGGAGATCTTGTTCGAGACCGCGGTCAGGAAGTCGTTGGCCGCGGTCAGCTGCCTGTTGATCCTCTCGATCGTCAATGCCTGGCGGTTCTGCAGCACGATGAAGGAGAATCCGACCGCAGCCATGAACAGGAAGTAGAGCAGGAGATACCTGAAGGCGAAGAGGTTCGTCACCAGGGGCTGGGAGATGGTGACCTCCTGGATGCCGCGGACATCGCCCACCTTCCAGTCGCGCTTGGGGCTGTCGGGGTGGGTGTTATGGCAGGCGACGCAGGTCGGCTCCATCAGCACCGGGACGATGAGGCGCACACGGTCCGTGAAGAGCGACCAGGACACATCGATGGGCCGCTGCGTCGGATCCTGGCGCAGGCTTGCAAGCGCACCCCGCTCGAAGTCATCGAGCGTATGCGCCGGCCGATTCTTGAAGGGATAGTCCGATACGAACCGATAGGCGATGTTGCGCTGCTGCGTGCTGACCACGCGGCCGAGCTCGAAGGAGAGGGTCGCGGGAATGGGGATGGCGCCCGGAACATCGTCATAGTTCGGGATGACTTGCGTATGGCCCGGCGAGGCGAGAATACGGTGGACCACATGGCTGGCATAGTAGCCGCGAAAGCCGCTGATGATGGCATTGACGTCGCCAGCCTGACGGCTCAGCAGGCTCTCCGAGATCTGCCGCAGGTCGAGCCACACGGCGACCGGCAGGCCCGCGAGGAGAAGCATCACCAGGGCGACGAGGATCGGCGTCCGGTACCGCTGAGCCAGGTACCGCTGAGTCCCGGTCTGCGCGGCCGGGATGCCCGGGCGGATCGCCCCATCCGAGGGATCGATGGCGGCCCGAATTGAAGCCGGCTCCTCCGCTGTCACGAGATGGGCTTCGATGTCTTGTGGAGCCATTGTTCCCGCCGGAGGCCGATGTCCCGGAGGACGTGGTCGCTGAGATCCCGGAGCCGGCCTCGCTGCCGCCTCCGCTGGCGCCACTGGCTCGGCAGGCGAACGGCCCGGCGCATCAGGGCCCGGGCGAGAGCCGGGATGCCGGCCCCGGGTTTTGGACCGCGATCGGGGCTGGCGTCACGCCACCCCGCGCTGGCCAGGGGGGCATGCCGCCGCCGGGTTCCCCGGACCCGCGGCGTCCAGCCCGGGCCTCCCCCCGCGCGAAGCCCCAAGAATGTTACAGGTCTCATGTCGTCTCCTGACTGTATTTGCGTCGTCTCCTGACTGTATTTGCGCAGCGAATCCCCCGGGCGGCGCATGGGGTCATGCCATGGGGTCATGCGCCGGTGGGCCGCTGGTTGCCGCCTGCTCTGGAGCCTGAGGCGACGGTCGAATGGATAGCTAAGCCGTCGGCGTGCGCGCCGGCGTGTCAATGGGCGTGGAAATTGCATGGTGGGAGCGGGTCAACGGACGGATAATCTCGTCCACCGGTCGGATCAGGCCGCCTTTCAGCCAGAGCAGGTTTCTTTCCTGGGACCGGGAAGGATGTCCGAATCGACGCAGCTCGCCTTGCGCCTGTTGGGCGAGATCGAGGTCGTTCGCGGCGGACAGCATTTGCTGCTGCCCGCCTCCAGGAAGGCGCGCGCCTTGCTGGTCTACCTCGCGGCCACTCGGCAGCCGCATCGCCGGGAACGGCTCTGCGCGATGTTCTGGGACCTCCCCGACGATCCGCGGGGCGCTCTGCGTTCGAGCCTGAGCAAGCTTCGTCCGCTCGTCGATACGCCGGTTCGGCGGCGCATTCTGGCCGAGCGCGACGCCGTGCGTCTGGACAGCGCGGATGCCGAGATCGATCTCTTTGCGGTCCAGAGTATCCTGCGGGGCCGGTCCGACGAGGTTTCGACCGAGGAGCTCGAACAGGCCGCCGCTCTCTTTCGCGGCGAGTTTGCCGAGGGCCTGGACCTGACGAATTGCCCCGACTTCCACGCCTGGTGCGTGGCCGAGCGCGAGGAGGCGCGCCGGATGCGGGCGCGCATCCTCAGGACCCTCGTCGAGCGCCATGCCGCAAGCCCGGAGGCGGCGCTCGTCCATGGCCGCATGCTGGCGCGTATCGAGGCCACCGATAGCTCGGCCCATGCCACCCTCCTGCGCCTGCTGATCGCCAGCGGCCGGCAGCGCGAGGCCGAGGCGCAACGCGAAGTCTCCATGAGGCTGCTCGCCGAGTTCGGGGGCAACGCGACCCACGAACTCGCCATGGCGTGGCGCTCCCTCACCGCTCGCCCGGCGGCATCGGACCACGCCCCGTCGACACCTGCCGGTGAGCCGGCCGAGCCTCGGCCTGCCGAGGAGCAGTCCTCCACGGCGGCGGGATCGGAGCGCCGGCATGTCGTGGTTCTGCCCTTCACCAGCATGAGCGACGACTCGAACCAGGAGTATTTCGCCGACGGAATCACCGAGGACATCATCACCGACCTCTCGCAGGTCTCGGCGCTGTTCGTCGTGCCGCGCAACACGGCTTTCACCTTCAAGGGCAAGGCCGTCGAGATCGCCGAGGTCGCCCAGCGGCTCAAGGTCGGATATGTCCTTCAGGGCAGCGTCAGGAAGGCGGCCAACCGGATCCGGGTCACCGTGCAGCTGATCGACGGTGCGACGGGCGACCATCTCTGGTCGGCGCGCTACGATCGAGATTTCGGCGATATCTTCGCGCTGCAGGACGATATCTCAAAGAGCGTCGTCCTGGCTCTCAAAGTGAATCTGCTGCCACAGGAACTGGCGTCGATTGCGGGCCGTTCGACGAGGAGTGCCGAGGCCTATGAGGGCTATCTTCGCGGCCGTTCGGTCATGTTCGGAGGCTTCGGCGACAAGCGCTCCCTGAAAGAAGCGAGGGGCCTGTTCACGAAGGCGACCCAGATCGATCCGGGATATGCCCGGGCCTATGCGGGTGTCGCCGAATGCGATGCACTTCTATGGATCATCGGTGCGACCGATATCTCCTATGAGGAGATCCTGAGGAACAGCACCACCGCCCTGACGTTTGCGCCGAACATGGCCGAGGCGCATGCCTCCAAGGGACTGGCATTGTTTTTGAGCGGACATGCGGCGGAGGCGATCACGGCCTTCGAGCGCGCCATCGAATTGGATCCCGAGATGTTCGAGGGGTATGAGTGGTATGGCGAGGTTTCGCGGAATACCGGCCAATATGCCAAGGCCGCCACGCTGTTCGAGCGTGCGGGCGAGCTGCGGCCGACCGACTACATTTCTCAGGTGCTGCTCAGGGATTGCTACGACTCGCTGAGCCTCCACGAGCAGGCCGCCGCCGCGGCAAGGCGGGCGATGGTCCGGATAGAAGCATACCTGATCGAACGCCCCAACGACGCGATGGCATTGTGTGCCGGTGCGGCGACGCTGCCTACCCTCGGCGAGAATCGGAGGGCCCAGGAATGGGCCGACCGGGCGCTTGCCATCAGTCCCGAGGACTATCTGGTGCACTACAATGCCGCCTGCACCTTTGCGGTCACCGGCAAGCTCGATGCCGCTCTCGAGCGCCTCGAGCATGTCTTCGCCACGACCCCGAGGGTGCGATCCTGGCTCCTGGGAATCATGACTCACGATGTCCAGCTCGACGCCCTTCGCGGGCGACCGGACTTTCGGGATCTGATGAAGCGCCTCGAGAAGGAGGCGATTCCCCCCTCCGAGGGCGTCGAGCGCTGACGATCAGCTTCCCAGCTTCGCGATCCGCGCCTCGAGCTGCTGGCGCTGGGAGCTGCCTTCCGGCATCAGCGGCAGGAGCTTCTGCCAGGCGGCCTTGGCGGCGGCCTTGTCGCCGCGCGCCTCCGCGACCAGCCCGCTGGAATAGAGGCCGAGGGGATTCTCGGGCGCGAGCTTGGTGAGCCGCGCCACGGCCGCCTCGAAATCGGCGGGTGCCGCGCCGTGCTCTGCTCTGACGGCGCCGGCCGCGACATAGGCGATCTGGGCGTCGAGCCGGGCGGGGGCGCGGGTCGAGGCCTCGTGCAATGCGGCAAGGGCATCGTCGGGACGGCCGAGCTTGTCATAGGCATCGGCCAGGCGCAGCCACCCGTCGATATCCTCGGGGTGATCCTTCAGCCGGGCCGCAAGCCCCGAGACCATGCTGCCGATGAAGGCCGCACGCTGCTCTGGCGTCATGGCGGCGGCCTTGGCCATGTCCTCGGCGGTGGGGCCCGACGGTGGCGCTCCCGCCGCGGGCGCAGGCGGGGGTGGCTTGCGGCCGGGCAGGCTCGCCGGATCGCGGCCGAGCTTCTTGGCGGTGGCGTCGATCTGGGTGGCCAGCATGGCGCGCCAGGGCGCATCCGCCGGCGATTCCGCCTCCAGCGCCACCCACTGGGCC